>JAGHSP010000327.1 GCA_018065815.1 Candidatus Sodaliphilus limicaballi
CGCTCAGTTAGGACAGGGTTATGTGCAGAACTGCGTTCTGCGTGTCGGCTTTCAGCCTCTCTTTGCCTTATGCTTTGTGCGAGAGAAAGATTTTCATAAGGGCGCGGGGACTCTGCAAAATTCTATTGCTGAATAGTTACGGTAGAGGTCGCAACACGGTGCGTTGTAATACTCGCAAGCATCGAGCATGGCATCGGTGACATCAACCAAAGTGAGGCTTATACCCCATGCCGCGTACCTCTTCGAGGCTGCTTGCATGGGGTTTAATTTCATCGAGCTTGCCAAGGCTCGGAGAGCATAGTGACGCTCTTCGAGCATCTAACGTCTCCATCACCGTTTTTATTATACCCAGTCCCGGAACTCTAGGAAATGATAGTCCATGTATTGGCTACCAAACATTCCTTCCTGATAAAAATTTTGAAATTTAAAGATATTTCGCTAAATTTGCGTGATATTTCAAATTTAACATTATCACCAATGAATACCGAGCAGACCAAACCTCTATATATAGTCACCGGAGCCACCGACAACATGGGTTCTATCATCAGCCGCCGCCTTGCCGAGCAAGGCAAACCCGTGCTGCTGGCAAGCCGCAACATAGTCAAGGCACAACAATATGCCGAGGAACTGCGCAAGGCGACAAAGAACCAAGACATCCAGTGCCTGCAGCTCGACTTGAGCTCGTTTGAACTGGTGCAAGACTTCGTGGAGCGCCTCAAGGCCCTGGACCGTCCTGTGGCAGCCCTTGTCAACAACGCCGGCACCTTGCCGCGACAGAGCCGCATGTCGCCCAACGGATTTGAGCACGCCATCCAAGTCAACTTCTTGAGCACCGCACTGCTATCCATGCTCGTGAAGCCACTCGTCGTGGAAGGCGGACGCATCATCATGTCCACCAGCATCTCCAGGCGTCTTGTGTCGCTGCCCTACGAGTTCCCAGCCGTGTCGCACTTCACGCAGCTCGGTGCCTATGCCCAGAGCAAACTCGCGCTCACGCTCTTCTCGATTTACCTCTCCACGGTGTTCAAGACCTCGCACGTGAGCGTCAACTGCGTCAACCCCGGCGTGGTGAAGTCGAGCATGCTCGCCCTCAACAAGTGGATGGACCGCATTGCCGACTACTTCATCAAGCCGCCCGTGGATAGCGAGGCAGGCGTGATACCCACAATGCGCGCGCTCGAGAGTGCCGACACTGGTTTCATCTTTGAAGGCCGCAGCAAGCAGGTGAAGATGTCGAGCGTGCTCAACAACCGCGATGTCTTCATCAAGCTGTGCAACGACACTATGCGCATCCTCAAGAAATATTTGCCCCGATGACAAAGATACTGCAAAACACCGACCGCCTCCCACAGGGGGCGGTTGTCGCAACAATAGGCATGTTTGACGGCGTGCACCAGGGTCATGCCACACTCATCGACGAGCTGCGGCGGCAAGCTGCTGCCCGCGGGCTCAAGAGCGCCGTCATCACCTTTGCCCACCACCCGCAGCACGTGTTGCGCCCAGGTGGCGACCTGCGCATGATCATGACTCTCGACCAGCGAGTTAAGCAACTCGAGAGCATGGGGCTCGACTATGTGGCGGTGATGGATTTCACCGTGGAGCTGTCGCGAAACACTAGCCTGGATTTCATGCGCGTCATGCAGGAGCAGTGGGGCGTGAAAGTGCTCATCGTGGGCTACAACCACCGCTTCGGGCACGACCGCGACGCCACCTTTGCCACCTATGTGGAAAATGGCCGCAAGCTGGGCATCGAGGTGATGAAAGCACCTGAATATCTGGGCGAATTTGCCCCCGTGAGCTCGACTATCGTGCGCGGTCTCATCGCCGCAGGCAAGGTCGATGACGCTTGCAACTGCATGGGACGCCCGTTCAGGCTGAGCGGCGAAGTGGTGCACGGATTCCACAACGGCAGGGGAATAGGGTTCCCCACGGCCAACGTGGGCAATCTCGACCCGCTTGTCATCTTGCCGCACACCGGTGCTTATGCCGTCATGGTGGAAGTGGCCGGACGACGCATGCAGGGCATGGTCAACGTGGGACACCGCCCCACCCTCGACAACGGACGGCAACTGAGCATAGAGGTCAACATCTTCGGCTTCGATGACGACATCTACGGCATGCCCATCACCCTCGAGTTCATCAAGTTCCTGAGGCTCGAGTTCAAGATGGGGAGCATCGACGAACTGCGCGCCCAGCTCACCACCGACCGCGACCGCAGCATTGCAATTTTAAATAGGTTAAACACTAAACTCCTATAATTCAATATTATGAAGATTTACAACCTGTGTGAGCAAGACTCACTCGTTGCACAGTACATGAGCGAACTGCGCGACAAGAACATCCAGCAAGACCGCATGCGTTTCCGCACCAACGTGAAGCGCCTGGGACAGATTTGTGCTTATGAGATTTCAAAGCACCTGCACTTTGCCGACACCGAGACCCAAACCCCTCTCGCTGTTGCCAATACCCGCACTCTCGCCGACAAGGTAGTGCTCGCCACCGTGATGCGCGCCGGCCTGCCCTTCCATGAGGGAATGCTCTCATACCTTGACAATGCCGAGAATGCATTTGTTTCGGCCTACCGCAAGTACCGCGAGGGCAGCGATGAGTTTGACATCTTCACCGAGTATCTGGCAAGTCCCAGCATCGAAGGCAAGACCCTTATCATTGCCGACCCCATGCTTGCCACCGGCCGTTCAATGGCGGTTGCCTATGAGGCATTGCTCGCCAAGGGCACTCCCGCACACATCCACGTGGTGAGCGTGATTGCAAGCGACCAGGCCATCGAGTATGTCAAGGAGAACTTCCCCAGCGACAAGACCACAGTGTGGACTTGCGACCTTGACCATACCCTCAATGCCCACAGCTACATTGTCCCCGGCCTGGGCGACGCAGGCGACTTGCTCTACGGCATCAAGGAGTGACACTAGCAACCCTGTCTAGGCAACAAAAAATCCACGCAGCGTAATCACCTGCGTGGATTTTTTGTTGTTGCCCGGTAAAAAAAGAAAATCATTAGTGTCCCGTTAAAATCGGGACGAAGTTAAATTTAATCAAATAGTCCCTCAAAGAGGGGATAATCGAGTTCTTTGACATCGTTGAAATTAGTCTT
>JAGHSP010000370.1 GCA_018065815.1 Candidatus Sodaliphilus limicaballi
ACACCACTTGTATATTGTATCCAATCTCTCTTGATCTCCCACCCATGCCGGCGGGCAAACCAGCTGATGACCGCATCATAATAAGACTCGGGGACCGTTACATAGCCAAACACGCCATGCTCTACCCTAGTCCTCAAAGCATCAATGATTGCAGGTGCCGTCCTGAAATCCATGTCGGCAACCCACATGGGCAACACGCCATCGCCCACGTGATCAGAATCCCATTTATAGGAATTGGTGCCACGGCGATTCACGGGAGTGTCAAAATCAAAATTCATCACTTCTTGTTTGCTACATTAATAACACAATCGGCAGGCTGACTGATATTTTCGTCAAGAATCACCTCACCCACAGAATCCACATTTATCACGCCCGATGTGGGATTTTTTATGCTGCGTACATGTCCCTTGATTGAGGCATCGAGAGTCGAATATTCAAAGGCAAGGTCGGCATCATCGCCAAATGTGCAATTCTCAAGCACCAAGCCATGAGCGTAACACAATGGTTGAGTGCCGGTTATGCGACAATTAACCAGTTTGAGGTTCTTGGAATGCCAGCCCAGATATTCACCATTGAGTTCCGAATCAATAATCGTGACGTTCTCCGTTTCCCAGAATGCATCTTTAGTAGTAATCTTGGCATTCCTGATGACTACATTCTTGACATACTGGAATACATACTTGCTTTCACTGTTGAGTCCATCGACTTCGATGTTTTTGCTTCCCATGAACGGATAAGTGCCTTCACGCAGCGTCACATTCTTTATAGTCAATCCATCGATGTTCCAGAAAGTCTCATCGGCATCATTGATAGTAACATTCTCAAGAGTGAGATTTTTCATTTCTCTGAACAACTTGGGAGCATCAATCACGGTGTTGCGCATCAACATGTCATCGCTATACCAGATTGCCGAACGCGAACCTGGCGCAAAGTAACAATTCTCAATCAGCGACCCATCGACGTGCCAAAATGGATATTTGCCTATGAAACGACAATTCACAGCCTCTATATTAGAGCACTGCTTAATTCCCGATTCTCCATCGACAATGGTAACATTCTCAATGCGGAGATCATGACTTTCAAAAAACGGTCTCTCTCCGCCCACTTCTATGTCTTTTATTACTTTCATCGCTCTATCTATTTATCATTGCTATATGTTATTTTTGATCCATCCACCACGCCACATTCTCAACAGGAAAATAGTGCCGCGGAAGCACAATTCGGTGGCCATCGCAATCCACATGCCCATTAACCCTATTCCGAACACATTGACTAACAGCCAGGCCAATGTCAACCTGACACCCCACATGCTCATAATGTTCATCCAGCACGGTGTCTTTGTGTCACCCGCACCCACAAAAACGCCGTAGGTGACAATAGCAGCAGCAAAGAATGGCTCGGCAAACGCTTCTATGCGCAGCACACTGCTACCCAGGTCAATGACAGTCTGGACATTTGTCATCATCGACATCATGCCTTCAGAAGCAATAAACATCAGAACACCCATGCATCCCATCAATGCCATACCCAGAAAGACCGAGATGTAAGCAAAGTGCCGTGCTAGGTATCGGCGCCCGGCACCAAGGCTCTGTCCCACAAGCGTAGTGGCAGCATCGGCTATGCCGTAACCAGGCATATAGCACAAACTCTCGGCAGTGATAGCAAGAGAGTTAGCTGCTATCGACACATTTCCCAGCGGCGCAACAATCACGGTAGTGAGAATGTGTGCCGAAGACATCACAAACTGCTGTATTCCCATCGGTAACGATATCTTAACAGCCTTATGCAAACATTCCTTTGTGGGAATAAATGACCCACTGTCCAATGTAAGCTTCAATTCACGCGACCGGAACACAAGATAGTGCATCATAAACATGCACACAATGACCACCGCAATGGCAGTTCCTAATGCAGCGCCGGTAACTCCCAAACCCGCACCATGGACTGTGAAAGCATAGTCACATACCGTGACACTACGAGTTGGGAATATGAGCAAGAAATTGAATATTACATCAAGAACACACATCAGTATGTTCAGCAAGCTAGGAATTCGCATATTGCCACTGCAACGAATCATTCCGCTCGCAAGAATATTGAAAATGAGGAATGGCAGGCATGATGAGAATATCAAGAAATAAGTTGACGAAGACATTATAATCTCCTCGTTGCCGCCTAGCCATACGGGCAAGTAAGAACTAATGCCTATACCAAACAACGACAAGAATAACCCGAAAACCAAGCATGCAGTCATTGACTGCCGCACAATGTTACGAGCCTCAACATTCTTTTTGGCACCAATCAAATGGGCAACTTGAACCGAGAAACCCGTACAAAACGCGCCACTTATACCACCAAAAAGCCATAATGTTGTTGACACAAGTCCTATTGAAGCGGCTTCGTTAGCTCCCAGGCTGCCCACCATTGATGCATCAATGTATTGCATCACAATAGAAGACAACTGGGCCATAATTGCAGGCATGCTCAACTGCGCAGTGAGCAATAACTGCTGACGCAACGACATCGTCTCGCCGTTGCGTATCATCGCCAACAAACCATCTTTGCTACTAACTTGCGCCATACTCTTTCAATTGCAACTACAAAATTCGCTAAAATTATTGACACCGCAAAACAATTACAGTTAAGTAAATGTTTTTATGGTGGGTTTTATTAAGTATATGTCAAGTCCATCATTGATTGAAATTTTCTTCTTTAATCCACTTGCCACGTGACATCCTGAAAAAGAATATTGTGCCACGGAAACACAACTCGATAGCCATCGCTATCCACATGCCCTTCAAGCCCATATTGAACACATTAATTAATGTCCACGCCATTGTCAACCTGACTGCCCACATACTCAAATTGTTCATCCAGCACGGAACCCGGGTATCGCCAGCACCCACAAATGTGCCGTAGGAGACAAGCGCTACTGCAAAGAGCGGCTCGGCAAACGCCTCAATACGCAGCACACTGCTACCCAAGTCAATGACCGCCTGAACATTTGTCATCATCGACATCATAGTCTCAGAAGCAATAAACATGAGAACAGCCAACACTCCCATCACTGTCATACCCATGAATATCGAGATATAAGCAAAGCGACGTGCAAGATTACGCCGTCCTGCACCCAAGCTTTGTCCCACAACTGATGTTGCCGCATCGGCAATACCATAGCCAGGCATGTAGCACAAGCTCTCGGCAGTAATAGCAAGAGAATGAGCAGCAATCGAGACATTGCCCAATGGTGCAATGATGATCGTTATAAAGATTTGAGCCGATGACATCACAAACTGCTGTATTCCAATGGGGAGCGATATGTTAAACGCTTTCATCAAGCATTGCTTTGTGGGAATAAACGAGCCCCTTTCTTTAATCAGTTTCAAATCATTAGAGCGGAACACAAGATAACAAACTATCATCGAGCAAACGATAACAATAGACATGGCTGATCCCAGTGCCGCACCCTTGACACCCAAGCCTGCACCTGGCATGACAAAACTGTGACCCAGCACGACAATCTCGCGAGTGGGGAAAATCAACAAAAAATTGAACGTCACATCCAGAACACACATGAGAATATCTAACATACTCGGTATGCGCATATTACCACTCCATCGCAACATTCCGCCAACAAGCAGGTAAATAACCAAGATAGGCAAACACGACGATAAAGTAAAGAAATAAGCAGATGATAAAGGCGCAATATCAGCATTACCACCTAACCACACTGGCAAGAAAGAACTGATGCCAATTCCAAAAGCCGAGAAGCACAATCCATAAATTAAACATGCGGTAATTGCCTGTCGCGCTATGTTACGAGCTTCAACTTGCTTGTTTGCGCCTATTTTATGTGCAACCTGCACCGAAAAACCAGTAACGAAGGCAGTGCTAATGCCAGTAAAGAGCCACCAAGTGGTGGCCACAAGTCCTACTGACGCTTCTTCATTAGCACCCAGGCTGCCCACCATTGATGCATCAATATAGTCCATCACAATGGTCGATAATTGTGCCATGATTGCAGGCATGCTCAACTGCGCAGTGAGCAAAAACTGCTGACGCAACGACATGTGCTCGCCGTCGCGTATCATCGCTAACAATCTATCTTTGCTATTAGAACCAGCCACAATCTATCAATATATTAAATATCCATTGTCTTAAACCAACAATATCACCAAATCGGGAGTACAAAGTTAGCAAAAAGGGGAAACACACACAAGAGCAAGTATCAAAAAAAACGCTCCCCGAAGGAAGCGTTTTTTTATTTATCGTTAAGTAACTGATTACTTGCGAACGATAGTTACGGCACGGTCGAGTGAAGCACACTTGGGACCGTAGTTAGTAAGGTTACCGTCGTTGATCTGAGTCTCAAGACGAGCACCATCTACACCCTTGCCTTCGAGAGCGCCCTTAACGGTAGCAACGCGGTCCTTACGGAGGCGAGTGTTGATCTTGTCGTTACCAGTGTAGTTATCAGCCCAACCAGTGAGGAGGTATTCCTTGTTCTCATCGAGCATTACGTTAGCAACAGCGTCAACTACGTTATTCTGAACGCCTACAATCTTAGAAACGTTGATGGGGAAGTAGATAGTTGCGAGGGGAGCGTCAGCCTTGGGAGCTACGGGAGCTACGGGAGCAGGCTTGCGGCAGTTCTTCAGCTGTTCCTCGAGGTCAGCAATCTTGCGATCAGCAGCAGCGAGACGAGCAACGAGAGCGTCACCTTCAGCATCTGTGTACTTGTAAGTGGGGCAAACGGGAACCACGGGAGCATTCCACTCTCTCTTGTTGAAACGGTAAGAGAGACCGAGAAGAGCAGAGGGATACTCAACCCATGTGCGGTTACCACGAGCGTCAACATGCTCTTGCATTTCCTCGAAACGGAGGTCAAGAAGCAGGTTAACCTGCTCGCTCAGACGGAATGTGTTGAGAAGACCAACACGAGCTGAGTAGTTGCGGCTTTCGCCACCCTTACCACCGTCATATTTCCAGTTACCCTTAGCATCTTTCTCATATACCCAGTGTACACCGAAACCCATATAGAGGTCAGCATTGTAGAAACGACCGGGCTTGTAACCACACCACCAGTTAGTAAGGTTAAGAAGAACATCACCGAAACCACCGATGTTGTTGAAGTGCTGCAAGCTGTAACCGCGGTCCTTAGCTTCTTTTCCGAGGAAACCCAGAGCATTAACATTATCTGTAGCACCCTTCATCTGGTTGAACTCACCACCCACACGGAGACCGATGATGGGAGAGAACCACTTGCCTACAACGAGGTTGCCCTTGTAACCTACACGGTCACCAAACTTAGCGTGCTTGTCATAAGCTGACATCATAACGCCTGCACCACCGAGACCTTCAACGAACCAGTTGTCCTGGAACTTGTTGAAAATTAAACCTTGTGCAGGATCCTCAACATAAGTTACCTCCTGAGCGCTAGCAACAGTAGGAACCATGAACATGGCGCATGCAAGCGCCAGCAATGTAATCTTTTTCATAGACTTACGTGTTTTGTATCTGTTAAACAATTAATAATTTTATATTTTCTTACTCAAATTATTGTGCAAATATAGCACTTTTTTTTCTTGTGAGTATAATTTCCAACGAAAAAAATTCATTTTTTGTTGAAAAATCTTATCAATTCACAAATTTTAATATCTTTTCGGCTATGTTTTCGGCAGTAAAACCAAATTTTTCGTCCAAAACCTTATAAGATGCCGAAGCACCGAAATGGTCTAAACCGAAGATTTCGCCAGTGGGCACCACCCTACGCAAAGTTGAGGGAAGACCAGCGGTGAGGCCAAATGCAGGGAGGTTAGCCGGAATCACCTCATTGCGATACTCGGTGTCCTGTTCTAGGAACAACCCGATTGAGGGAACAGAAACAATCTGAGCCTTCACGCCTTTCTCTTTCACGATAGCAGCAGCAGCGACGAGAGTAGCAACTTCGGAACCATTGCCCACAAGCACGACATCGGGATTCTCGTCCTTAACCACCACATATCCGCCACGCTCGGCACCGAGGGCTTCCTGATAGCGATTGCCGCTGGCCGCAGGCAGGTCGTTGATGTTCTGTCGAGAGAGGATGAGGGCAGTGGGAGTCTTGGTATTCTCCATCGCCATCTTCCAAGCCACCGAAGTCTCGGGGCCGTCGGCAGGACGAAGCACGAGCATACTGTTGCGTCCGCTATGGTTTTTGAGTTCCTCCATGAGACGAATCTGTGCCTCTTGCTCCACGGGTTCATGAGTGGGTCCGTCCTCGCCCACGCGGAATGCGTCGTGAGTCCATATGAACTTAACAGGAAGCTCCATGAGGGCCGACAGGCGAACGGCGGGCTTCATGTAGTCGCTGAACACGAAGAATGTGCCGCAAGCAGCAATAACACCACCATGAAGTGCCATACCATTTATTATAGATGTCATTGCCAGTTCTGACACGCCTGCATGCAGGAATGCGCCCTTGAAGTCATGACGAGCAAAGGCACCAGCTTCCTTGAGGAAAGCGTCAGTCTTGTCGCTGTTAGCAAGGTCAGCACTTGACACAATCATATTCTTGACATTTTGAGCGAGCACCTTGAGCACAGCCGCCGACGAAGCTCGTGTGGCATTGTTGGGTTTCTGCTCGATTGCCGCATAATCAACTTGAGCCACCTTGCCATCGATATAGTCTTGAAGTTCCTTTGCCGCCTCGGGGTTAGCCTTAGCCCAAGCATCATGCTCGGCGCGACGTTTAGCTACGACCTCACGCAGTTCGGCTGCACGTTGTGCATACAGTTCAGCAACCTCGGGGAAAACAACCCATGGATTCTCGGGGTCACCGCCCAGGTTAGCGATAGTCTTCTCAAAGCTTGCACCCGACTTGCCGATGGGATTGCCGTGAGTGCTGCACTTGCCTTCGAAGCTAGCACCGTCCTCGGTAACGCATCCGCGACCCATCACGGTGTGCCCCAGGATGAGGGTGGGACGTTCAGCCTCGGCCTGTGCAGCCTCGAGAGCCTGGGCCATCTCATTAGCATTAGTTCCATCTACCTCAATTACGTTCCAGTTCCATGCACGATACTTAGCAGCAGTATCCTCGTTGCTCACTGCATCGCACTCGGTAGAAAGCTGGATTGTGTTGCTGTCGTAGAACATGATGAGATTGCTCAACCCCAGGTTGCCAGCAATGCGAGCAGCCTCTTGCGAGATACCCTCTTGCACGCCACCATCACTGATGAAGGCATAAGTCTTGTGAGCGATAGTCTCACCAAAGCGTGCCACCATGAAACGCTCAGCAATAGCACAGCCCACAGCCATGACATGACCTTGCCCGAGAGGGCCAGAGGTGTTCTCCACACCATGTTTCACATCCAACTCGGGATGACCGGGCGTGATGCTGCCCCATGTGCGGAATGACTGAATATCCTCAAGTGTGTACTTGCCTGTGAGGAACAGCACGCTGTAAAGCATGGGTGACATGTGACCGGGATCAAGGAAAAAACGGTCGCGGGCGAACCATGTGGGATCATCGGGATCACAAACCAGATATTTAGAATAAAGTGTATTAACAAAATCGGCACCACCCATAGCACCGCCAGGGTGACCAGAGTTGGCTTTCTCAACCATACTTGCAGCGAGTATGCGAATGTTATCGGCTGCAAGCTTCATAAGTTTTTCGTTTACCATAGAATCCGAAAAAGAAATTATTTTAAAATGTTATGTGATATTATTTTGAGTACGAAATTACTACAATTTGTGCAAATAGCAAAATAAACCTTAAAAAAAATGCATTTTGCACACCCCTGCATGCACACACATAATAAGGGTGCACTCAAATTGCTTCGATGCACCCATATAATATAATGTGTAATAATGATTACTTCTTAGCAGGCTTGCTGCCGATGAGCGCGTAGAACAGCATGTAAGCTACGCTGGCAACAATCACCCAGTAGCTCTGGATGTAACCAACAGCACCAGCAACGAGGTCCTGTACCAGAGGCACTACGCCACCACCGACTACCATCGCCATGAACAGACCCGAAGCAGCAGCAGTATATTTGCCGAGACCCTCAGTCGCAAGGTTGAAGATACCACCCCACATCACTGATGTGCAAAGACCGCAAAGCACAAAGAAGATACACTTGATGGGAAGTTCACCGCCAGTGAACTTGAAGAGAACCAGGTCTAAGGGGTTTTCTTCTGTTCCAGGAAGCGTGAAAGTATTGCTCTCGGGAACAAAGATTGCAGCAATGAGAAGTACAAGCGCAACGGTGCAAACTGTCACAATCTGTGCACGTGTCGAAACCTTACCGCTGATGAAAGAAGATGTGAGACGGCCCACAAGCATAAGCAGCCAGTAAACAGCAGCAACGGTACCAGCAATAGCAGCCGAACCAAGGACAGCGTTCTCAGAAGTGTCACTGAGGTAGAAAATCATTTCACCGGGGATACCAACTTCAACACCTACATAAAGGAAGATAGCGATAATACCCAGCACAAGGTGACGATAGCCAAGCGCGCCCTTTATCATCTCCACCATATTACCTTCAGCCTGCTCGGGCTCTTGGAGCTTAGTGAAATAAATGATTGCGAACGACGCTGCAAAGATGCCCATAGCAATCATCAACAAGGGAGAAACGTCAGACATCGAAGTCTTGTCGGTTACCTGACCAATCATGGCACCCACCAAGAGGGGAGTGAGAGTACCAGCAAGCGAGTTGAGCGAGCCGCCAGTCTGAATGAGCTGGTTACCCTTGTTGCCGCCACCGCCAAGGAGGTTGAGCATGGGGTTAACAACGGTGTTAAGAATACAAACGCAGAAACCGCAGATGAAAGCACCGAGAAGGTAAACAACGTAAGTGCTAATCTCTGTACCAGCAAGTTTACTTGAAATAAACTGTACAGCAATACCCACGAAACCCAGTGCAAGCGCTACAAGAGCTGTCTTCTTGTAACCCATCTTTGAAATCATCATACCTGCAGGAACACCCATGAAGAGGTATGCTGCAAAGTTCATCATGTTACCCATCATGCCAGCCCACTCGTACTGGATTTTCCAGATCTGGCCGAATGGAGCCGCCATGTTAGTCACGAAAGAAATCATAGCGAAGAGGAACATCATCGCAATGATGGCAACCAATTTGCCGTTTTTGTTTTCTGTTGACATTTTACTTAGTGTTATTTTTGTTAATAATTAGTTTTTTTCGGTTGTAAGATTGACTACAAAGTTAGTAAATTATTTTATAAATGTGATTTTTTTGCACAAAAAAATGTCGAGAAGTTCCTATGATGTCCCACCGACCGTCATCAAATATAACTTTTATAA
>JAGHSP010000158.1 GCA_018065815.1 Candidatus Sodaliphilus limicaballi
CGCGAGTTCCCCGAGAGATATCCGGCATGAGGCTAATCGGGCAAATCGTTGCATGTTTAAGCAAATTTGATTTATTTTCGACTGATTTGTTTTTATTTTTACAAAAAATTGCGTTTATTTCGTTTTTATTTATTACTTTTGTACGACTTTTGAAAAATCAAATTATTTTTACTAACAAACAAACTAAATGATTATGAAGAAAATTTTTACACTTGCACTCGTTGCTATGATTGCCTCTGTATCATTTGGCCAGACTTTCAAGTCAGCTCAAAAGAATGAGAAGGCAATGGCAAACGCGAAGGTAGCTTTCATCGCTTCAAGCACAACTCAAGACCGCAACAAGGTTGCCCCCAAGGCTGGTCCCATCGAATTTGAAGCCACTAGCGCTTCGGCTCAGTATTACGCATCAGACGGTGACTGGTTCATCGTTCTGTCAAATGGTACTACTGCATTCCGCTTTGACGTAGTTACCAACAGTTCTGCTCCCCTCGAGTTCGGCCACACCTATACACTCGACGACATGGATCCCGGCTATTCTTGGTATGGACCCAATTCTAATAATGCCGTTGACTACTCGGCTGCAACACTCACTCCCAAGCAGGGCACTGAGGGCACCGACTATGAGGCAAATGTAACGCTGACTAACGGTCAATCTTACCACATCACCTACACCGCTGGTATCAAGGAATATGAAATAGTAGCTACAAGCGTTACTGCTAAGTATTATGAAGAAGACGGTGACTGGTACGTTGTTCTGAAGGACGCATCTAATGCATTCCGCTTTGACATCATTACCAACAATCCCACTCCTCTCCAGCTGGGTCACACCTATACACTCGCCGATATGGATGCAGGTTATTCTTGGTACGGACCTGATCCTGATAACGCCGTTAGCTACTCAGCTGCAGAACTCACACCCAAGCAGGGCGCTGCTGGCGTTGACTATGAGGCAACTGTAACGCTGACAAATGGCAACGTTTATCACATCACTTACACCACCGCACCCCTCCCCGAGCCCACTGAGACAGTAGAGGTTGTGTTCACAGATGACGAGACCGACCTTGTTGACGCAAGTGCATCTCAGGGTCTTGTTCAGTTCAGCGGTTACAAAGAGGATACTGGTTTCGAGGCTTTCGTGACTTTCATTACCGACCAAGTTGCTGGCGAATACACAATGGAGGATGTATATCCTTCACCCTACACTGGCCTCTATCTTGATACCGATGACTTAGACGGCGTAGAAGTTCTTGACATCACAGCTACAGTGACCGAGTATGACAACGGTGCTTACAAGGCTGTGGTTGACTACCTCGGAGCAAACACTGTGCTTTACAAGCTGACTTTCAACTATGGCGACGTTCCCACCGCTATCAACGACATCACAACCGAGGCTGGCATCAAGGCCATCAAGACCATCAAGAACGGTCAGGTTGTTATCGTTAAGGGCGAGAAGATGTATAACGCAGCTGGCCAGGCTATCAAGTAATTGATATTCTAGTCTAAATATCTACTCCCTCGGTGCCATGGTGCCGGGGGAGTTTTTTTATCCTCTCGGGGAACTCGGGGAACTCGGGGAGTTTTTTCTCTTGCAGATTGCGTAGATCTTTTACTGAAAGAAATTAAAATAATTAAAATAATATTTTCCGCGAGTTCCCCGAGTTCCCCGAGAGATATCCGGCATGAGGCTGGATAATCTTAAAAAAACATGAAATTTCTTGTAGTTTTTCTTAACTTTGCTGCGTCTAATGGGCAAAAATTATTAACAACGCAATGAATACTCAAGATTCACAATTCACGCAATTGGTGCGAGAGAACAAGAGCACTATCTACTCGGTGTGCTACATGTTCTCCAAGGATCAGGACGAGGTGAACGACCTGTTCCAGGAGGTTCTCATCAGGCTGTGGCAGGGATATGAGAAGTTTGAGGGCCGCAGCAACCTGCGCACCTGGGTGTATAAGGTGAGCCTGAACACTTGCATATCCATCGACCGCAAGAAGAAGAGCCGCCCCACCCAACCACTGCTCGAGGGCGTCGATATCTTCGACGAGAGCAAGGAAGACAACCGCCAGCTGGAAATGCTGCACAAGCGCATCACACAGCTGCCCCCGTTTGACCGCGCCATCATCCTGCTGTGGCTCGAGAACATGAGCTACGACGAGATAGGAGCCATAGTGGGCATCTCGCCTAAGAACGTATCGGTGCGGCTGTTTCGCATCAAGGAGAAACTCAAAGAAATGGCAACCTCACAATCTTAATTAACTCTTAACACTACACAACTATGAACGATTTCAACAACATAGAGAACACAGAGCTCGACGCAATGCGCCAGCAGCTCAGCGAACTGAAGGAACGCATTGAGCGCACCACGACGCTCAACGAGAAACTCATGCACGAGTCAATCAAGGGCAAGATGCGCGGCGTGCACAAGCGCATCATCAAGGTGTGCATCATGGGCCTCGTGGGCATCCCAGTGTGGGGGAGCATAGGCTGGTTCTACCATCTGCCCTGGTATTTCACGGTGTTCACCATAGCCATGCTGCTCTCATTCATCATCGCCGACTACTTCATCAACCGCATGGACATCGACACCATGGGCAACGACATGGCCGAGACAGCGCGCCAGCTCGTGAAGATGAAACGCATGCGCGTGCGCCAGGAACTCATAGGCATCCCCGTCGTCATCCTGTGGCTCGCATGGTTCATGTGGGAGTTGTTTCACTCTGGCATCGACCACGACCTCGCCATGGGCATGTGTGTGGGCGGCGGCATAGGAGCCGTGATAGGCGCTTGCCTGGGACTGCACATCTTCTTCGGCCTGCAGCGCTCTAACGACGAGATGCTGCGCCAAATCGAAGAACTAGGCAAGTGACAAGGTCTCCCGCAGAAAGGCATCAGGGAATATCTAGAACTTCTAGCTAGTCTAGAAATTCTAGATATTCTTTATT
>JAGHSP010000397.1 GCA_018065815.1 Candidatus Sodaliphilus limicaballi
GTCAAAGGTACAAAAAAAAATATGATTAACCAAAAATTGGCATTAATTTCAAGGCAACCGCATCAAAATTGTTGCAGTTATACGTGTCCGCAGGGCATTACCTGCGATAATCCCGTACATACTACAAGCACAGCGTAGTAGGGGAGGTGCGGGGTAAAGAACTGTATATAATGGCGTCTGGAAGACGCTACCGATTTTCATTAAGTATTTGAGCGGTATTCTTTCCGTGCAGGCTCTTGGAGCTTCGCCCTTGTGCGCCTACACGGTTATCAAAGGTACTGTCCTGCGGACAGAATGAAATTTTGAAATTTTGCAATTTTGATGCGGTTGCCCTGAAAAAAACAACATTCCATTTTGAATTGCAAACTAGTTTCACTATCTTTGCAGATTGAATTTACACAATTACGAAAAAACAGATGACAAAGAAAGCTCCCTTCCAAGACCGCCATCCCTACCTGGTGAACTCTGTACTCATCATAGTAGCGCTCATAGCGTCTATTTTTATTGCAATGCTATTTATCGACGTGTTCACATCTCATGGGCAAGAGAAACTCGTGCCCGAGGTGCGCAACATGCCGCTTGAAGAAGCAATCCAGAAACTCGAGGACGCGGGACTCGCATGGGAGATTTCGGACTCAACCAACTTCAACGAGAGTTTCAAGCCGGGATACATAACCGACCAGGATCCCAAGACCGGGTCCTATATCAAGGCCGTGCGCCCGGTATTCCTCTACGTCAACGCAATGCACCCCCGCATCGTGTCCTTCCCAAAGGTTACAGAGATCTCGCTCAGCATGGCACAGAGCAAGCTGCGCGACATGGGATTCAAGTATATCGAAGTTGACACAGTGCCCTCAAAGCAGATGGAAGTGGTCAAGGTTCTTGTCGATGGCCGTCCCGTTATACCTGGCAATGGCGTGGCTATCAATGCACGCATACACATCACCGTGGGCGACGGCTCGCTCAATACCGGACTCGACGACGACTTCCTGGGGACAAAGAGAGACGAACTCATCGACAGCATGGCCGACGAGGACTTTGAGTTGTAATGACGCAGGTATAACACTATGAGCGACAACATGAACAACTCCTTCATCGACGACGAACTGGAACAGGACGGCAACACCTCCCCAATCCAGCTCGACTTTGCCGACCCCGACTTCACCGAGAACGGACGCGACTACTGGGAGCACTACCGCTTTGAAGTGGAAAAAGGCCAGGTGCTGCTGCGCATCGACAAGTACCTTGTGGAACGCATCAAGGGCACATCACGCAACCGCATACAGAATGCTGCCGACGCGCAATGCATTCGCGTGAACGGACGACCTGTCAAGTCTAACTACCGCGTCCACCCCGACGACGTCATCAGCGTGGTCATGGACCGCCCGCGCTATGAGAACGAGATCGTGGCACAAGACATCCCACTCAACATCGTCTATGAGGACGACGAGCTGCTTGTCGTAAACAAGCCCGCTGGCATGTGCGTGCACCCCGGCCACGGCAACTACGACGGCACGCTGGTCAATGCGCTAGCCTGGCACTTTAAGGACAACCCCGACTATGACGTGACCGACCCGCGAATGGGCCTCGTGCACCGCATCGACAAGGACACGTCGGGACTGCTTGTAGTGGCTAAAACACCGCGTGCCAAGACCGCCCTGGGACTGCAATTCTTCAACAAGACCACCAAGCGCCAGTACATAGCCGTGGTGTGGGGCGAGATGAAACAGGACGACGGCACCGTGACCGGCAACATAGGCCGCAGCCTGCGTGACCGCTTGCAGATGTGCGTGTTCCCCGACGGCGACATGGGCAAGCATGCCGTGACACACTACCACACCCTCGAAAACCTTGCCCACGTGGCAGTGGTGCGTTGCCAGCTCGAGACAGGCCGCACCCACCAGATACGCGTCCACATGAAACACATAGGCCACCCGCTGTTCAACGACGAGCGCTACGGCGGCGACCAGATCTTGCGCGGCAACACCAGCAGCAAGTATGCCCAGTTCATCCACAACTGCTTCGCCCTGTGCCCGCGCCAGGCACTGCATGCCAAGACGCTGGGATTCGTGCATCCCGCCACCGGCCAGCAAATGGACTTCGACAGCGAGCTGCCCCAAGACATGGAATGCCTCATCCAGAAATGGCGCGACTATGCTAATGCGTTAAGGTAACCATCACACCAATGGCGTGAGGCAAGACACTGTGTTGCATTATTGTAGAATAACTAACAAAATAAAACTAACAGAATCATGAAGAAAATTCTTCTATTTTCGCTCTTGCTCGCATTGCACATCAGCGCATTGGGCCAAACGCGTTTATGGAACAGCTATGGCAAATCCTTCAACGTGAAAGGCGGCGTGGGCATCGAGCAATTCGTTACAGCCATTTTCCAAACAAAGCCCAACGAATGGTCCGGCGATCCCGTTTTCGACAAGCCTCACGGTTACTTCTGCTTTCACGAAGAGGGCGATGGTAGCGTGACCTACAATGTGTCTTACTGGAACCGCAGTGACAAAAAGAGGCTCGTCATCCTGTCATACCGCGCAACCAGTTTCGGCAAGAAAGTGAATCCACAGTCGTCAGCATGGGGCTACTACAGCACATTCCAGTATGGAGAGGCCGACACCGACACCTACAATACCGAAACCGGTTTCCGCGCCTACCTGTACGACGAGGTCAAAAAACAGCTTGTGCCCATGGCTACCCCTCCCTTCAACGGCATGCCCAACCCCATGGACAGCCACTATTTCCTGCAACTCCCACGCGAGGGCAAAGATATCACCGTGTGCGAGACAGTAGATCTTTATGACCCAGTTTACCACACACTCACATGGAACGGCATGTCTTTCGATTTCAAGAAAGAAGACAATAGTCCAGAGGAATTCTTCGTGACAAGCCATAAAGTTGAAATTTGCAACGCACCCGACGGGAAGGTGGTATTCTCAACCATAAACGACAAAAACTACACCCTAGACATTCTGAAGGTTGAAAATGGCTGGTGCCTTATTCATGATAACATGATTATCCCTAATGGCGATGATAGCGAGATCATAAACCTCAAAGGTTCATCTACCGGCCACTACTGGATAAACGCCTCCGCCCTGGGTGCCAACGGCAGAGGCAATGCAAAGCTCCACGCTACCCCCAGCAAGAACAGCAAGGTGCTGATGGCTATAACCGAAGACGTTGTCGTGGAACCCATTGAGCTGCACGACGGGTGGATAAAAGTGCGTGAAACCACAACCCGGAAAGAAGGCTGGATGCAGAGAGAAGATCTGTGCTCCAACCCCCTCACCACATGTCCGTAACTCCCATCAAATAATTGCACATCGGAATACTCCCGAAAAAGAAAAGGGCTGGCTCGCAAAAGATGAGTCAGCCCAAATTCTTATTTTTGCTTTTTAAAATTGACTTAATCTTCTAACCATCTCATCATCTCTTTGCCAAGCCAGGATCTACTCCTGAATGATGCTCTGTGCCAGAGTGTTTAGTTCAAGGCACTGGGCGCGAGAAATCTTCTGACGCTCCATGTGGTAATTCCAGGGACTGATTTGTAGTAAAACACCTTGAGCACAAGCGTTGAATGCTTCGCCAGCAGGCTTATATAATAGAGG
>JAGHSP010000445.1 GCA_018065815.1 Candidatus Sodaliphilus limicaballi
CAACCGTTAAATGCCTTGGCGGGGATGGCAGCAGGGCTCTCGATGTAGAGCGCTGTGAAGCCGGTACAGTTCTGGAACGCGCTGTCATTGAGTGTTGTGAGGTTCTTGGGTAGAACGAGTTCGCCGGTAAAGCCTTTGCAGTCGTTAAAGGCTCCCGCATTGATTTTAGCAACCTTGGTGGGGATTTCAAGACGTCCGGTGAAACCTGTGTTGGCAAATGCCGTAGAACTAATAGAAGTAACTGTCTCAGGTATGTGGAGCGTACCCTTCATGCCGGTACAGTCCTTGAATGTACCATAGTTGATTTCGGTCAGCGGTGCACCGATATATAGACTGGTGAAACCTACACAACCCTCAAAGGCTTGTGAATTCACATCTTTTACACTTCCCGGGATATTAAGTTCGCCGGTGAGGCCAGCACAGTTCTGGAATGCACTCTCACTAATTGATGTAACAGTTGAAGGAATCACCAGTTCGCCTGTGGCACCACTACATCCATAGAATGCCATGTAACCGATTTTAGTAACAGTGCGAGGAATAGTGATAGACCTGAGGCTGGTGCAATTAAAGAACATTTCATTAGGAATTGATGTGTTGCTGTTCAGTTTATAACCCGTGATTCCTGTACATTCTGAGAATAACCTTGATTCCAGGGTTGTTGCACTGGCAGGAATGGTAACGGTACCGGTGAGACCAGCACACTTTTCAAAGGCAGCAACGCCAATACTTGTTATTGACGACGGCAATGATAGCTGGCCCTTGATAGAACTACCCGAGAATGCCCATCTGCCTATCGTGGTCACTGTCGAGGGAAGTACCACCTTGTCAATATTTTTTACAAAAGCAAAGGCATAATCGCCAATACCTGTCACGGTGCATTTGTTGCCATTCAGGATTACCGACTCGGGGATGGTCACAGTGCCCGATACATTATTATAATTACTATCCTGGTAATACTTGGTGTAGTTCACATAACATGTCTTTTTATCATCGTTCATAGTGTAGATGATATTGTTGGGTCCCATACCGGTGTAGAGGAATTTTTTCCAAATGCTGTGACTCTCATACTTAGATCTGTAATAATCGGGAACGATAAGACTGATATAATAACTATCAAACGTGGTTTCGTCAACTGCAGGAGGAGTGCTGTTGTTCATGTAGATGACATCAATGAGAGTGTTGCTGAATGCATTCTTGCCAACGCTTGTCAAATCGAAAAACGTTATATCTTTAAGACTTGTACCATAGAAAGCCAAATCTCCGATTGTTGTACATCTGTCTATTGTTACGTCTGTCAGCGATATACAGCCATAAAATGCTTCAGCGCCAATAGTCTTGATGTTAGAAAGGTCAATACTAGCGAGACTGGGCAAATCCTTGAACTGGCCTTCTTTGATTTCGGTAATCTTTGTGCTCAGGTTCACAATCGCAAGTCTATTACATCCATTAAACGCGTTTGATGCAAGCGAACTTACATTATTGTTATAAGTAACCGTCTTTATACCCGAATTTTTAAATGCACTGCTACCGATTGTAGTGAGCGAAGCAGGCATTGTAAACTCAAGCAAATTTGTGGTGTTAGCGAAAGCAAACGCTTTAATAGTGGTTAAGGTGCTGGGGAGTTCAAAACTTTCAACTGAACTACAGCCATAGAAGGCATAATCGTTAATCTGGGTTATCTTATTGCTCACATGCACCTTGCCTGCAACCTTCGTACAGTTAGTGAAAGCATGATTGCCCAGCGTCGTGACTTTGTCACTCATAACGATATATGTGAATCCCGAGCAATTATGAAACGCATACTGACCAATTGAAGTAAGATTATCCGGAAGTTGAAGGGAACCATCTAACCCCGTGCATCCATGGAACGCATAATTACCGATTGTAGTCACTGTAGAGGGGATGACCAGTTTACCAGTTATACCTGTACAATAAGAAAATGCACCTGAACCAATCTGGTTCACAGTGTAGGTCTTGCCCCCGTGAACCACCTTTGACGGGATGATGAGGTCTTTCATGCCCTCACCCCAGTTACCATAGTTTGATTCACCGGCTGCAATAGCTTCGCTCTGACTGGCGTACTTATTACCGCAGTTGTTTGTACTGGTGTAAGTCACACGCACCGTGCTGGTGTTGTCACTGTTAATGCTGTAGGCCAACCCATCCTCCATGAAGTCGTAGGCCATGGCTGTGCTCACTGAAGCAGCCACAAGCATTAGCGCATAGATTCTTGTTTTCATAATGGAATTATTTTAGTTTTTTTGTTTTTTTACACTAATCACATCAGGTTACTTACCCAATATAGCGTTGATGATAAAGTTGATGTCGCTCACATCGATAATACCGTTACCGTCGGCATCGGCTGCGTCGCCATAATAGGCTGCACTGTCCTTGCCCAGGACGATATTGATGAGGATGTTGGCATCGGTAACATCGATCTCGTCGTCGTTGTTGACATCGCCGGGAAGACCCGAACCCTCAACCAGGATGCGATTGAACAGTTTCCAGTCGCTGTTCTTGAAGGCGTCAACCTTGCCATCGGTAACATACAGCGGGATGTTGTAGTTGCTGAATGCAGTCTCGCTCATCGCACTGGGAGTTGCGGTGACGTTGGTCACGCTCTTGAGGCCTGTGCACTCGGCAAAGATACCGGCGGGCATCGCAGCCGTGGTCTCAATGTAGAGTCCGCTAAGGCCCTTGCAGCCCTTGAATGCACATGAGTCGAGGCTTGTGACGTTAGACAACAACTCGAGGTCGCCGGTGAAGCCATTACAACCTCTGAACGCCTCAGAACCGATAGATGTAACCGACGCCGGAATGGTGAGGCGGCCAGTGAAACCGGTGTTCATGAATGCCTGATTGCCTATCGAGGTGATAGAGCCGGGCAAGCGCAGTGTACCGGAAAGGTTCTCGCAGCCGCTGAATGTATAACTATTTATCTTCTTGATGGTCATGGGGATGTAGAGGCTTGTGATGCCTTTACAATTCATGAACGCACCCACACCCATAGTATTCAGGGTGCTGGGCAAAGAGAGGTCGCCGCTGAAACCACTATAGGCAAATGCCCTGTCTCCTATGCTGGTGAGGCGTGATGGCAGCGTGAATTTCTTGAGGGATTCGCAACCATAGAATGCTTCATAATCAATGCCCGTGATATAACTGGGGCAATTGAATGTTGTTAGTTTGGTACAGCCGCTGAATGTATCGCTGGGGATAGTAGTGATGGCAGTCGCATTCCAAGTGGCTTTGTTAAAAGAGCAACCACTAAACACAAATGCGCCCATCTTGGTAATGTGATCGGGAATGACAAGCTCGCCCACCATTGCACTGTCACCGGCAAACATTCCAGTTGGCAAGGAGGTAAGCCGCGTGGGAATCTCGGGCATGACTGTGAGACCGCTATGGGCAAATGCAAAGTCACCCACAGTCATATCGGCAATGGGATCGTTGGCAAAACTGTAAAAGGTCATATTTTCACAATACGAGAATGCATATTTACCTATCTTGGTTACAGTGTTGGGCAAATAGATATATTTCAGGTTTTTAGCCTTATAGAATGCATAATCGTCAACCGCAGTGACGCGATACTGCTTACCGTTGAGGGTTACCTGCTCGGGGATCACAATTTCAAATCTACTGGGCAGGTCCTTGTAGTTGTTTTCAGTGGCATAATTGTCATAGGTCAACGTCGCATCACTTCCGTTAACCCTGTACACCAAATTGTCGCTCCCTCCGAAGGTATTGAAGAAACGAGACCACACGTTGGCAGTCTTGTAGTTAGAGACATAGGAGCCGGTGACCTCAACGCCATCATAGTTGGGGAACGATGACACGTTGATTGTGGGCGGAGTCCTGGCGTTTATTGAGATTTTCTTTATTCTGTGTCCCGAGAAAGCATCATATCCAATAGAGGTGATGCTCGAGCCCAGAGCTATATCTTCTACACTGGTGTCCATGAATGCACGATCGCCGATGGTCTTCACAGAGGCCATTTTGACTGAGTTCAGGAGACTGCTTCCCATGAAGGCTTTGTCGGCAATAGTCTGCACCTTGGGCATATTGACGCTATAAAACCTACATTTAGAGAATGCTTCTTCACCTATCGATGTGACTTTGTCCATCGTGATGCTGGACAAACTGTTACAGTTATAGAATGCCTTATCCGCTATGGTAGTGACCTCGGGAAGTTCCACTGTCTTCAAATACTGGCAATCGTAGAAGGTGCCGTGGGCAATCTTGGTGAGTTTGCTATTAGCCACAAACGTAGAAAGTGACGACTCGCTGAACGCATAATTGTCGAGGGTTGTAAGAGCGTTGGGACACTCAATCGAAGACAGTCTGGTGCAGCCGGAAAAAGCCATGTAACCAATCGTATTCAAACTACTGCCTTTGTATATGTCCACAAGGTAGAGTTTTTTACAATCCTTGAAACAGTAGTCGGGAATCTTTTTCAATCCTGACATGACATACACTCTGCTGATATTGGTGCCCTGGAAAGACCTGATACCGATATCATGATCATCCAATTCTATATTTCCCGACACCTTACACTCGGTGAATGCGTAATTGCCGATATTAATGATCTGATCACAGAAATCCAATACGCCATTGAAACCTGCGTGATAGAATGCGTAGGCATTAATAGCCTCAAGTCCTGAGGGAAAGCATAAATTGCCTCTCATGCCGGTGCAATACTTGAAAGCATGGGCACCAATGGTCTTGACGTATTCACCTACAGAAAGTTCACCGGTGATATTGCTGCAATAACAGAATGCACCCGAACCGATGGCTGTGACCTTATAGGTCTTGCCGTCGTGAGTCACCATTTCGGGGATAATGACATCTCTCAGGTCACTACCCCAGTCACCATAATTGTAGGTGTACTTGTTGGCTTCATCGAGGGTAATATACTTAGACGGGTTTTCGGGACCCGTGTAAGTGACATATACCGTTTCGCCATCACTGTTGATGTTGTAGGCCAAACCTCTTTCCATGAAGTCGTAGGCCATAGCAGTGCTCACTGTGGCAAAGACTACCAATAAAAGCGTATAAATCCTTAGTTTCATAGATGAAGTTAATAGTGTATTATTGAGTTGATATTAAAATGAATTTCGACAACTTAGTTCATCAATTTACAAAGGTACAATATTTTTTTTTTATTATTACGCCATATTTGTTAATTAGTGTTAATACAACAGGTTTTCCCGAATTAGAAAACTCATGACAGGCGTTTCTTGTACAAAGTTGGCCGTACAACAAGAGCGGTTGTTATCCATGCACTAATGTTGTAAAAAAACGGAAATGATGCAGATGGCAATTATGAATTGTATCTTGTTGCGTTTAGTAGGTATCGTGTTTTGATGCGTTGTATTTGTCATACAGGTCAAGGCATTCTTTGCGTCCAAGTTCTTCCATGAAGTAGCCCAGTTTGACACACCCTCATAGTATCAACAAGCAGATGCGTCCAGCAGGACGCTAATCGGAGCAAATAGGTGAAATTCAAATGGTTCCATATTTTAAAGTTGAGTAATTCAGTGAGATCAGTGCGGGAAGTCCTATTGGTGCATAGTTACCAGGTTGTTTTACTCAATGGGAATCTGGATTATAGAGAGCCATTTTTCAGGGTCTTCCTGGTTCCAGATGCCGTCGATGTAGCATGTGCGGGGGTGGCCGGCAATAGAGTATCCGTGCTCTTCCATGTACTGGAATGCCTCGGCGAAACTCTCGTAGAATTTCTCGTAGGGACCATAGTGCTTCATGCACAGCGCGCGATCCACTGCGGGCAACTCCTTGAACTGGACTATTGCGCTGTCCTGGCCCATCTCGGTCACTTGTTCGCAGTATTCGATGTCGATGTCGTTAGGCCGATGCTCGTTATGCTCTATGGTAAAGCAGTAGCCCGGCTCGGTGCACACGCAGCCCAGACGCGCCATTTCGGGACCTATTTTTTCATAGCACATGGGGCCTATTTGGGCGTATGATTCAATTATTTCGCGGTGAGACGCTACGATGATTTGTGGCAATGATTCGATGCTGAATTTTTCCATGTCGATAATCTTGTTTTGCGAGTCCACCAGGCTCTGGAGCATATCGAGACGACGTGTCAGCTGGGCCAACTGTTCCTTGCACTCGTCAATCTTGGCATTGAGCACGTCAATCGACGGGTTATGGTAGTTTGAGGCCATGAGCGATGCAATCTCGTCGAGAGAGAATCCCATCGACTTAAGCCTCTTTATGCTCATGAGCGTCTGCATCTGTGACACATCGTAGTAGCGGTACCCAGTCCACTCGTCAACTTCGTTGGGATTTAGAAGTCCTAGTTTTTCGTAGTGGCGCAGGGTCTTCACTGTGACCTGACAAAGCAGGGAGAACTCTTTAATTTTTAATTTGTTTTTAATCATAGCGCGCTATTGAGTTTTTGAATTCAACGGCAAAGTTAAGCTACGCCCTAAGGGACGAGTCAAGAGATACCTATAATTTTAACACAAATTTAACACAAATAGACAAAAAACTAGATAAAAGGGACGGTTCTTTTTATCTAGTTTTTATCCTCTGTGCCCTTCTATGTTGAAATCCAAATAAATTGAGTGTAATTTAACGTTTTTTACGCCATTTGGCGTTGTTTTTGCCGTTTTTTGCGTGAGCTTGGGCAAAAAGAA
>JAGHSP010000008.1 GCA_018065815.1 Candidatus Sodaliphilus limicaballi
CGGCTGGTAATTGACGACGGAGTCGTCACATTGCATCGTAACCGATGGCCGCAGGCCGTCGGCAAAGGAACACACTCTAACCGACCTCGAAGGGGTCGCACTCACGTAGTGGTTCATTACCACCAGCCATATCGTCCTGCATTGGCTGGGTGACTGTTTACTTGATGGCGAAGCGGTAGATTTTGTTGCCACGGGAGCCCACCACGGCATAGTTGTCCTTGACCACGGGCGATGACTCGAAGTTGGCCACGAGTAGCTCGGTGAAGAGCACCGTGCCCTTCTTGCCGTCGATGAGGTAGGCGTTGCCCTGGCTGTCGCCTGCCATGACAAAGAGCTTGTCGTTCTCGTTGTAGAACGCTACGGGCGAGCTCCATGCCCATGCTTTGAGGGGAATAGTGTAGATGGTAGAGCCCGTCTTGCGGTCGATTGCCATGAATTGGGATGCCGAGCTATTGCCGGGCTGGCACATGTTGAGGAACATCATCCCCTCGCAGTCGCCGTGTCCCAGCAGCGGTGTGCAATACAGTCCGCCGTCAAAGTGCTTTTCGCCTATCGACAGGCGGTTACATTCTATCTCGCGTGTCCATGCCGGCTCGCCGGTGAGGCCGTTGAGCTTCACCAGGTGGCACAGTCCGGTCGGGCCCTGGCGGTCAACCTCGCATCCGGCATAGACATAGGGCACACCGTCTTCCACTTCAAGCACGAGGCTTGCGTCGATGTCATCGACGTTGTCGTAATGCCACACGGGCTTCATGGTGTTGAGGTTCACGCACACGATGTCGCCGTGGTTGTCGCCCACGTAGCCATAGTTGCGGTAGGCACACATGCTCGCTTCCATCCCGGCTGCCGCGCCGTCGCCCTTGATGGTGTAGCGCAGGCACGAGTGCATGGTGAGCTGCCCGTTGCCCTGGCGGGTGTACTTGTAGAGAGTGCCGTTCTCACCGGGCCAGAACAGGAACTCACCCACCACTACGGGCGATGAGTCGTAGGCTCCCCACCGGCGGCCGGCCTTGCTGTCCTCGGGCCAGAAGTAGTTCACCTTGTGGGTGTTCAGGTCCACGGCCATGTGGCCGAAGGGACGGCGCGCGGGCACGCCTTGCCCCACATACAGGCTGCCGTTCATGGCAGGGTCGAGCGATGTGGTTCCCTTGATGGGATTGCCCACGTCGAGCGGCTGGCGCGAAATCTTGCCGGTAGCGAAGTCTAGGAAATAGAGCTTGCTGCACAGCGAGCCCACGATGATTTCCTGCGACTTGAAGTCGGGGGTGAGAGCCGGCGACGTGCGCTTGAACTCGTCCATCTGGGCTTGGGTCCACTCTACATACAGCGGCTGGCCTGTCCATCCTGTTCCGCCGCCCCACACGCCCAGCTGGGTGGGGGTGGTGTCCTCGTAGGTCTGGAACTCCCAGTCCTTGACTATGCGCGAGGGAGTGCCGGTGACGTGGCCGCTTGCGCGCATGTCGCGGCGCGTGCCGCCACGGAAGGTGAACACGCCTGGCACGGTGTCATAGGCGCTCTCCACGGTGAGCGAGAGCGTGCCGGGGGTCACGGTGTCCTTAACCTCGATTGTATATACCACGTCGGCTGCGCTCGCCATTGCGGTGTCGGGCAGCATCGACAGTGGTTGTGCAATGCTGTCGCTGCGGGTTGCGGTCGAGTCGTTGCCGCCATGGCCAGCGCCGGTGCATCCGCCCGTGACGGTGGCAAGAGCGCCACCCAGCAATGCAAGTAATAAAAGTTTCCTCATTTTGATTCTATTGGTTTGTCACTAACTTACCGTCGTCGGCAATCGTGAGTTTGTTTCCCGGGAAATCCTCGCGGCTCAGGCTGGCAATCTCCTTGACCACAATCCCTTTTCTGTCGGGCAGCGGTCCCACATGGGGCTGCTGTATGAACCCGTGAATGTGTCCGTCTATCATCTCGCCGGTAGATTTCACCCTGATCGACACAAGCGGCGCATAGCCTGTGAGGCCGGCAACTCCCATGCCCGAGGGTGTGCAGAAGTTGCCCAGGCTGTAGGCGATGAAGCGTCCCTTGTACACCTCCATGGCGCGCACCACATGAGGCCCGTGGCCGAACACCACGTCGGCACCCCAGTCGATGCACAAGTGCGTGAACACACGCAGGTGTCCGCGGTTCTCGCCCCATGCCCATTCTTCCTCGTCGGGCAGGTGACGTGCCGCGCTGCCCTCATTCCCGCCGTGGAAGCTCACCACCACAACGTCGCACTTGCTCTTGAGGCTGTCGATGACGTGGTGCACCAGCGCAGTGTCGGTGTGGTGCTGTGTGCCCAGGCTGTGGCCCCAAGCGCACAAACCCACCTTCATGCCGCGCACCTGCTTGATCACGCCGCGGCAGGTCTCGTTGCCAGAGTAGGAGATGCCCACGCTGTCGAGGGTGTGCATCGTGGACTGGCGGCCTGCATCGGAGAAGTCATACACATGGTTGTTGGCAATGCTCACGAAGTCAAACCCCGCATCGACAAGGCGCTGCGAGAGCCGCGTGGGCATGAGGAAGGAGAAGCTGCCTTTGGCACCGGGTGTCTTGCGGGCATGGCCGCTGTCGGCTAGCACGCCCTCAAGGTTGCCGCATGCCAGGTCGGCTGCCTGCAACAAGCTGTCGGGGCCGGCAAAGATGTCGCGGGCATCGTTGGGAGCGATGGTCACATGAGGGTATGTCGTGCCCAGCATGATGTCGCCCACCAGCGCTAGGGTGAGGGTGTCGGCATGTCCTAGCGAGTCTTCGCTGGGAGTGTTGGTCTTGACAGCGACATTCCCGCCATGGGTGCATGACGCCATGGCGAGAATGAGTGTGAAATATGCTATTATGCTGTTCAGGCGCATTACAGCTCGAGGTCGATGTTGAACTGCTCGTGCCAGGGCAGACCTGACTTGGCAACCTGCTCCAGGAAGGGATCGGGATCGAACTCCTCTACGTTGTGCACGCCGGGCTTCACCCAGAGGCCCTTGAGGAACATCATGGCACCTGTCATGGCGGGAACGCCTGTGGTGTAGCTCACGGCCTGCATGCCGGTCTCCTCAAATGCTGCGTGGTGGTCGCAGTTGTTGTAGATGTAGTAGGTGAGGGGCTGGCCGTCCTTGCCTATACCGCTGATGCGGCAGCCGATAGAAGTCTGGCCGGTGTAGTTAGCGCCCAGGTCCTGAGGATTGGGCAGCACTGCCTTGAGGAACTGCAAGGGCACGATTTCCACGCCGTTATACACGATGGGGTCGATGCGGGCCATGCCTATGTCTTGAATCACGCGCAGGTGGGTGAGGTATTCCTGGCCGAAGGTCATCCAGAAGCGAGCGCGCTTGATGGTGGGATAGTTGAGCACCAGCGACTCAAGCTCCTCGTGATACATCAGGTAGCTCTCGCGGGGACCGATCTCGGGATAGGTGAGAGCCTTGTGCACCTCGAGGGCACCGGTCTGCACCCACTCGCCGTCCTGGTAGTAGCGGCCCTTCTGGGTAATCTCGCGGATGTTGATTTCGGGGTTGAAGTTGGTGGCAAAAGCCTTGCCGTGGTTGCCGGCGTTGCAGTCCACGATGTCGAGGTAGTGGATTTCCTTGAAGTGGTGCTTGGCAGCGCGTGCGGTGTAAACGCCGCTCACGCCCGGGTCAAAGCCGCAGCCCAGGATGGCTGTCAGGCCAGCCTTCTCAAAGCGCTCGCGGTAAGCCCATTGCCAGCTGTACTCAAAGTGAGCCTCGTCGCGCGGCTCATAGTTGGCAGTGTCGAGGTAGTTGACCCCGCATTGCAGGCAAGCCTCCATGATAGTGAGGTCCTGATAGGGCAACGCCAGGTTGATTACCAGCTTGGGCTGGTGCTTCTTGAACAGAGCCACGAGCTGTTCCACATCGTCGGCATCCACCTGGTCGGTGGTGATGTTGGGTGCGCCTATGGCTTTAGCCACAGCGTCGCACTTTGCCTTGTTGCGCGAAGCAATCACGATTTCGTTAAACACGTCGGGGTTTTGCGCGCACTTGTAAGCGCACACGGTGCCCACGCCACCGCAACCAATGATAATTACTTTATTCATCTCGTCAGTTAATATGTTGTTTTGTTTTCTTATTCAAATTTGCTGATGGGGACTAGTTGGATGGTGTATCCGTTCTTTTCAATTGTTCCCTCGTCATTGTTGGTGACTATTGTCAAGTTATCGCATTTCAGTTCTCCTGCACACTCCGCAATGCTGTCAATCTCCCGTTTCAAAGTTTTCTCGCTAGAGATGTCGTAGCACACTTGGATGAGCCTCTCCACTTTTGTACCTTTTCTCACCACGAAATCGGTTTCTTTGTCATTACGCGATTTGTAGTAAAACAGAGATAATCCTATTTCATAACCCTGTCGCAGCAGTTCAATCATTACTTGGTTTTCGAGTAGTCGGCCCAGGTTTGAACTGGTATTAAAGGCACATGCAGTAATGAAACCATTGTCTATAACATAAGATTTCTGCGGAGCCTTTTTCATCAACTTCAATTTGTTGTTGTATCGTGGCAGAGAGTAAAAAAGGTATGGTTCATGAAGATAAGAAACAAACTTTTTTACAGTGCTCACGCTGGCAAGCCCCAGGCTGGAAGCGATGTCGTTATAGCTTAACGGATTTCCGAAGTTTGCCAGCAGGTACAATGCTATAGAGTTCAAGTCAGGGACATTTCTCACTTTGTGACGCTTCACAACATCTTTCAACAGAATGGCGTCAAAAAGTGATGCAAGGTATGACTGTGTAATGGCCCTGCGGGCAACAGTCTCGGGGTATCCGCCGTTGCGAAGGTAGTCGTCACGGGTTATCACATGCGAGGAGGTTGTTGTATCTTTGTTGTCCAGGTTGTTCCAGTCAAAAACCTCTTGTAGGCTAAAGGGGAACATTTTAATTTCCAGATAACGGCCTGTAAGCAGTGTTGCCATTTCTCCCGAGAGCATGTTGGCATTGCTGCCCGTGATCACGAGATTCACCCCTCGTCTATACAGTTTGCTAACCCATACATCCCAGCCTTTAACATTCTGCACCTCGTCAAGCATGAGATACTGATACCCTGGATAAATCTCATCAAGCATGAGCATGACAAGATCTTCGTTCCACTTGTCAAGTAGGTTGTTGTCGTCAAAATTCAGGTAAGCAAAATTCCTGCCTTTCAGCATCAGCAATGCTTGTGTTGACTTTCCCACACGACGAGGTCCTGTTATCAGTTTGATGACAGGACTGTTGAGCATTGCCTCAATGTCTTTGTACATAGTGCGACGAGGCAAATAACTTTGTGCGAGCAAATGGTCACGCTCCTTACGCTGGTTTATAATCGTTTCTCTCATGAGGTTTTCTGTTTGCTTGCAAAGTTAGTGATTTTATTCAATAAATCACTTGTATTGCACAAAAAACATACTTTTTTATTCACTACAACGTCCTAATTGGATAAAATCGAGTGTTTTGCCTTATATCACCAGTTGGGTGAAGGTGGTGATGAGCCAAGTGCTCACTGCCATGTAGATGATCATGCCCACGATGTCGTTGGTGACGGTGACGAAGGGGCCTGTGGCGACGGCTGGGTCAAACTTGAGTTTCTCCAGGATAATGGGAACCAATGACCCGAAGATAGACGCAAACATGATGACAGAGAACAGCGATATGGTGACTGCCCAGGCTGTGATGCGGGCTTTCTCAGGGTTGCTGTCAACGGGGAACACGTAGGCATAGGCAAAGAGCAGCGCGCTGATGATGAGAGCGTTGAGCAGCGCCACGCCGAACTCCTTTAACAGGTGCATGCCTGCATTCTTGAGCTCGAGCGTTCCTCTTGCCAGACCTTGCACGACGATTGCGCTTGACTGGGTGCCCACGTTGCCGCCGGTACCGCCAATGAGGGGGATGAACAGTGCCATGCCTGGCAACACTTGCAGCAGCGCTGTGTCGCCGCCGTCGAGGATGAAGGCGTTGGCAATGCCGCCCACGAGGCCGATGAACAGCCACGGCAGGCGCGCCCTTACCTGCATGAACACGTTGTCGCTGGTCTCGACGTCGGTGGTGAAACCCGATGCCAGCTGGTAGTCGTGCTCGCCCTGCTCACGCACCTGGTCCACGATGTCGTCGATGGTGATTATGCCCACCAGGCGGCCTATGGAATCGACTACGGGCATCGCCACGAGGTCATATTTCTCAAAGTCGAGCGCCACGTCCTCGATGGGGGTGTCGGTCTTCACGGTGAGGGGGTCGGGCTCCATCACGTTCTTGATGTGCTTGGCGCCGGGGTTGGTGATGGTGGTCTTGAGCGGGAAGATGCCGCGCAGGCGGTTGTCGTCGTCCACGACATAGATGTTGTATATCTCATCGAGGTCCTCGGCCTGCTCTCGCATGGCGATGATGCAGTCGGGCATCGACATGTTCTCGTTCACCACGATCATCTCTGTCGACATGTATCCGCCGGCGGTGTCCTCGCCATACTGCATGAGGTCCACGATGTCGCCAGCCTGCTCCACGTCGTCGATGTGCTTGATCACATCCTCCTGGTCCTCTTTGTCCATCTCCTGGATCACATCGACGGCGTCGTCGGTGTCCATCTGTTCCAGTCGGCGTGCGATGTCTTCGTTAGATAGTTGCTCGAGCAGGTCTTTGCGGTCGTCGGTGTCAAGTTCCACGAGCACGTCGGCCGATGTCTCGTCGTCGAGTTGCTGGATGAGGAACACCGCCTCGTCGGTGTCCATGTCGGCAACGAGTTCGGCGATGTCGGCAGGGTGCAGGTCCTTGATGGCTTCGAGCAGCGATGCCGCGTCTTTCTTGTCGATTAGCTCAACGAGTTGTGGCTTGAGGTTGTCTTGTAGTTCTTTCATCGCGGTGGAGTGGGTGAGTGTGGTGGTTAAGTGTTGTTTATCTCGCTTGCTGGATGGTGTTGGTGAGTTCGATGAACTCCTGCACGCTCAATTGCTCGGGCCGCATGTTCATCACGGGCAGTTGCAGCACAGGGCTGCCGCCCGGCACAAGCGGCTTGACCGAGTTGCGCAGTTGCTTGCGCCGCTGGCCAAAGCTTGTCTTGACCACGGTGCGCAGCAGCCGCTCGTCGCATCCCAGGTCTTGCACCTGGTTGCGGGTGAAGCGTATCACACCGCTCTTGACCTTGGGGGGCGGGTTGAACACGTGCTCATCGACGGTGAACAGGTATTCAGCGTCATACCACGCCTGGAGCAGCACGCTCAAGATGCCGTAGGTCTTGCTTCCCGGACCGGCAGCCAGTCGCTGCGCCACCTCGCGCTGCAGCATGCCGCTGCAGCATGCCACCTGGTCCTTGTAGTCGAGCACCTTAAAGAAAATCTGCGACGAGATGTTGTAGGGGTAGTTGCCTATCACCACAAACTGCTTGTCGCCCACGATAGTCTTGAGGTCGAGTTTGAGGAAGTCCTCAAAGACGATGCGGTCTTTGAGCTGGGGGAAATTAATCTTGAGGTAGTCCACGCTCTCCTCGTCGAGTTCGACGACGGTGACATCGTGTCCTGCATCGAGCAGGAACTGCGTGAGCACACCCATGCCAGGGCCTACCTCAATGACAGGCAGGCCTTTATAATCTTTGATAGTGTCAGCAATGCGCTCAGCTATCGACAAGTCGGTAAGGAAATGCTGTCCTAACGATTTCTTCGCTCTTACTTGCATAGTTGCAACTGTTTTTGTTTTAATCTACAAAGTTACCACTTTTTTTGCGAAAAACAAAAACCGATGTGCCTGATTATTCGTATTCTACTTCGGTTGATAACTTCCGTGTACCTCCTTGCCTCAATTCTGGGGTGTTGATGCGTATGTCACAATCGATTACGAATATTGTCCCTTTGAGTGACTTGATCACATTCTCGTCGTGCATGTCGCTCAAATACACTTCTCTTGTAGCATAAGTCCAATTGCGTGCATTTTTCAATTCAAAACCCATATTTTTCATGAATTGCAGTATCTCATCATCGGTCACCTTTACCCCTTCGACAAATGGCTGCTCAACAAGTATTTTGAAATCACCATGTTTGTTAGTTCCAAATCCCAAAACGGTCATTTTAGTTTCAGGAAACCATGCGTTATATAAACTGATGCGATCCAGAGCCAAAATGGGTTCTATGAAATAATCCAGCCCAATAGTTTTCAGTACTGTTGCGCCGTGCTCATATACTTGCGCCTCGCCTCCCTCGGCAATGTGTTCTCCATGGATTGAAGCGATATTGTGATTGATATCTTCGATCCAGCAACCCGTGCAGCGCGCCCATTTCTCTATATTGTGGGCTTGCGTCGCTCCTCGTTGCTGCTGTCTTTTGAAATCGCTGACTGCTTCAAGGCTTGAATCTGAATCATTTTCTGCTCCCGCGATAATGGATGCAACGACATGTGCATAACCTCCCGTTGCGCAGCCAAGCTGTTCCTGCGGTGAAAATCGTTTGTATATAAGCCTTCCTGTGATAAAATCGGTCGCATATCTATCTAACTCTTCTAATCCGTGGGCAGTAAAACCATCACTTATGATTTTATTTATTTGTGCCCAAAATTCGTTACTATTCATGTTTTTGCAAAGTTACCACTTTTCTGCGAAAGTGCCAAATTCTACAAGAGCGTCGTTAATCACGTTATTATCGTTAGTAACGTTATTATCGTTAGTAACGTTACTTGACGTTACTTGATGCTGCGGCTGCCGCGACAGCCTGTTTCGTTGTATTTGCTGCAACTCCAAAAAGCGTTCCCCTGGTTGCTGCCTCGCTTGGCATAACGTTTTACCATCGGCGCGTTGCACACGGGGCACAACGGCGCGCCGGCGTCAACGCTTTGCTGCCGCTGGGTTTCTATGCGCTCCTTTGTCATATTCTCGGCAAACCCTCCGGTATGCTTAAATGCCGCTAGACGGTTTTCAAGGTATCGTGTGACCATGCTGTTCACGCGTGAGCAAAGCACGAGCATGGCATTGGCAGCAATGCACAGGTCAGTGCTTTCAATCCATGGGTCAAAGCGTTCCTTCTGGCGCAGCACGTGCTCCATCATGTCGTGCAATATATCTTCGCTATACTGGGCCCGGTCAGGCTTGATGCTGCGCAAATTCATGTTGTTACTATCATCATTGCGCCACGCCAATTGCTTGTTAGCCATGAGTATGAAAGAAAAATCGTTGCTTAATTCGTTTATGCTTGCACGTGCCACATCCACCAGTTTCATCTCGGTCTCTATTGACGTTTGGTGGCGAGACACGCCTTCGGCTATATTTGCTTGCCCAGAGCGTGCCGCCTGGGTCATCTGGTCAAACATTCGCCCGCATGGGTCATTGTTTTTGTTGAGGAACCTACGGCAAAAACTGAATGTGCCTAGCTGTATAATACAGGCAAGCACCCACATGTCCATGTACATGTAACCCGCAGTGGATCCGATTTTTACACTCATGATTTTTCGTTATTTTCGTTAGTGACGTTATAGCGCTGTTCAAGCCAGTGCATGTAGGTGCGTATGGCGGTTTCCACCATGCGCACGCAGGGGCGCTTGCGGTAGTATTCGTCGGTGCGTGGTTCGGGGGTGGCTACGATGTGGATTTCGGGGATGGTGCCGTCGGCGCGTTGCTTGTTGAGCCCCAGCAGTTCCTTGCACACGATGCTGCCGGTGTGGGCTTTGAACTGGGCGGCAAGCTCTTGCACAGCGGCATAGTTCTGTGCCTTCGTTTCCTGGTTGGCTTCCTCGCTGGCGGTCTCTAGTCCTGCGAGCATGAACATGCCCAGCGCCGAGCCGCAGGTCTCGCGCATGCGCCCTATGCCACCGCCGTAGGATGCCGAGATGCGAGCCATCAGGCCCGACGGCACGTCATACCAGTCGGCAAACGCCAGGGCTACGCTCTGCGAGCAGTTGTAGCCTTGCTTGAAATATCCCACGCCCAGGGCAACGCGGTTTTCGGTTTCTTGTTTCCAGTCCATAGCGGGGAGGGGTTACTGGCGTGTGATCTTGAGTTTGAACTTGGCCACTTTCTCGAGGTCGTGGGCTATCTGCTTGCTGTTCTCGATCGAACCGGCAAAGTCCATGGTGATGGTCTCGCCAGGGGTACCCTCGAGGAATGCTTTGAACTTGCTTCCGTCGCGGTCGTCGGTGCGCCATTCCATGCAGTCGGGCATCAGTTCGCTCACGTTGACGCCATGCGCGTCTTTGCCCTCGCCGGCGATGACAATCATGTCGCCGTTAGTGTCAAACTTGTTGATGAGCCTGAAGGTGACGGTGACTGTGGGGAAGTTAAACTCTCCCAGCTCTTTGGTTGCCTCGATGATTTCTACCTTGCCTTTGAGTTGAGGCGGCAGGTCGATGCTGTTGATGTCAAATTTCCTCTTGGTGCCGCCGTTAACGGCCAGGTACTCTGTGGTTGAGGAGTTTATCTCGATGTCGGACGAGATGACGGGCTTGAAGGCGTAGGCATCGTCGGGGTCGAATGTGCGTCCCTCAAACGACACCTCGATGATGTCGCCTTTTCTCGACTGCGTGAGCAGTCGCTTGAGTTTGAGCGTGCCCTCGGGGTTGAGGCGGAAGCGCTTGTAGTCGGTGCCCAGTTCGATTCCGTTCTCGTCGATGAGGCACACGGTGGTGTAGAAGTTCTTGAAGTGAATGCTCGCCGGGTCAGTGCCTTTGAGTGTCTCGTCCAGGAGCCTCAGTTTGGTCTTGATCACGCCATGCGACCACTCGCCGTCGTCGGTCCAGTAAAACTCGCTCGACTCGTTGACGATTTCGATATACTTGGCTAGTTCGCCATCGACAAACTCCGTGCTTTTGGGCACAATGTGCTTTGCCCCTGAATTAGTGCAAGATGCTAACGCAAGGGTGAGGAGAATGACCAGTGACAGCAGAACTTTCCTTTTCATGTCGTTGTGTGTGAATGGGCGAAAAAATCTAATTCGCTTTCATTCAACTTGCAAAGATAATGCTTTTCTGTAAAAAATCAAAAAATCAAGATATAAAATCACTAACCGCCCTGCCGGGTTTTTCTTCTCTCACACAGCCCAAAAACCCAAAAAACGACATCATCAGGTATATTGTTGCTAGCACTTTTGTGTAACAAAAGGATGTTGACGAAGAAAAAATTTTTTGTTAATTTTCAGTGTATTTCAAGCGAAGCGCCTTTTCTTTGAGGAAGTCTGTAGTTAGTTCGTATCTGGGTAGAGGCGCTGCGCTTGAAATACACTGAAAACAAGCTGAAAATATAAAAATATTGTTTTTCGGCGAAGCGGTGTTTTTAGTCCCTTACTACAAAAACAAATGCTGATTTTCAACTACTTATCGTTTTGTTTTTATAGAAGGCACAGAGGTACCCGGTTACTTCTTGTATTTATATTTCACGCCCAGGTTGTGCATGATGAAGGTCTGGATGTCGGTATATTCCTCGATGACCTTGCTCATGGGCTTGCCGTGGCCGTGGCCGGCATTGGTGTCCACGCGTATTATCTTCACCGCATCGCCCGTGTTGCTGGCTTGCAGCTGCGCTGTGTATTTGAACGAGTGGGCAGGCACCACGCGGTCGTCATGGTCGCCGCTAGTGACGAGGATGGGAGGATACTTGGTGCCGTCGTTCTTGATGGTGTGCAGCGGAGAGTAGGCTTTGAGGTACTCAAACATCTCCTTCGAGTCGTCGCTGCGGCCGTAGTCGTGAGCCCAGTTCCAGCCGATGGTGAAGCCGTGGTAACGCAGCATGTCCATCACGCCCACTTGAGGCACTGCCGCGCCATAGAGGTCGGGACGCTGGTTCACTACGGCACCCACGAGCAAGCCGCCGTTGCTGGCCCCGTTGATAGCTATTTTGCCCTTGCAGGTGAAATTCTCCTTTATGAGCCACTCGGCAGCTGCGATGAAGTCGTCAAAGACGTTCTGCTTCTGCATCTTTGTGCCTGCCTCGTGCCATTTCTCGCCATACTCGCCGCCGCCTCGCAGATTGGTGTAGGCATACACGCCGCCCGCATCAAGCATCGCAAACGGGGTGCGGGTGTAGCTGTAGGCTGGGTTCATGCTGGCGTTGAAACCACCGTAGCCATAAACCAGGGTCGGACGCTTGCCGTCGCGCTTGAGCCCCTTCTTGTAGATGAGGAACATGGGCACCTGGGTGCCGTCCTTTGAGGCGAAGAACACCTGCTCGGTCACATAGTCGTCGCGCTTGATGGGCACGGCAGGCGAGAACACGTTGCTCGACTCGCCGGTGGCAAGGTCGTAGCGGTAAACGGCTGTGGGATATACAAAGCTGGTGAAGCTGTAGAACACCTCGCTGTCCTTCTTCTTGCAGGAGATGCCCACCGAGCCAAACGTGGGCAGGGGGAGCTCCTTCTCTATCTTGCCCTGCGCATCCACCACGTAGGGGTGGCTAGAGGCGTCGCGGTCATAGGTCACGATGAACTTGCCGCCTGCCAGCTGCGCGTCGGCAAGCACCCATTCGCGCTCGGCGATGAAGTCCTTGCGGCTCTCGGGGCGCAGGTTGTCGATGTCGTAGGACACCACCTTCCAGCACGGAGCGCCAGCATTGCTCTTCACATAGAGCTTGCCGTGGTCCACGCCGATGGGCTCGTTGTACAGGCCGTCGGTCGCTGCCAGTCGCACGTAGTGCGGATTCACGTCCTTGAGGTCCTTGACCAGCAACCCGTTGCCCTCGCCGCCTGTCTCAAGGATGCACACAAAGCGCTCGTCGATCACGGCTGCCTGGTAGAAGAGCAGAGGCTCGGTCATGTTGCGGTATTCCACATAGTCCTGTTCCTGCGGCGTGCCCAGCTTGTGGTAGCACACCTTGTGGAACTCGTTCTTCTGGCTCTTGGCGTTCTCGGGCGCGTCATAGCAGCTGTAGAAGAAACCGTCGCCCAGCCACTGGGCATCGGTAAACTTGGCCCACACGATGTGGTCGTCGAGCAGCGTGCCTGTGGTGAGGTCGATGACATAGATTTCGTTCCAGTCGCTGCCGTTGCGGGTTATCACATATGCCATGTAGCGGCCATCGTCGCTGAAGTTGGTCTGTTGCAGAGCCACGGTGCCGTCCTCCGAGAGGGTGTTAGGGTCGAGCACCACGCGAGGCTCGCCGTCCATCGTGTCCTTGACGTAGAGCACGCTCTGATTCTGCAAGCCGTTGTTCTTGAAGAAGTAGTACTTGCCCTTCACCTTGAAGGGTGTGCCCATTTTCTCATAATTGGCCAGTTCGGTGATGCGTTTCTTCACGTCGGCGCGTCCGGGCAGGTGCGACAAGTAGTCGTGGCTTATCTTGTTCTGCTGCTTTACCCACTGTGCTGTTTCCTCGCTGTTGTCGTCCTCGAGCCAGCGGTAAGGGTCGGGCACCTCGGTGCCGAAGTAGGTGTCAACAGTATCGACGCGGCGAGCGTCAGGATAATCGATAGTGCGGGCCTGGGCCATCGAAGCCCCGGCAATAAGAGTCGTGCACATGATAAAGTTCTTCATAATCATAAAAAATTTTATTTATTTCCCGCCACAAAATTACTCAATTTATTGCGAAGTGCAATATGAAAAAAAGGACATTTCTTTTTAGAGCCTAAAAAAACACAGCACCGCTCCCAGGGAGCAGCACTGTGTTGATAATTATGTCTTAATCGTCGTGCGATTAGTCAACCTGGTAGTGCGAGTAGTCGGTCTTGCGCATGTCGCCGGTTGCAGCGAGGGCGCTGTGGAACGACAGTGCCAGGTTGGGGTTCATGAGCACGTGGCCGCCCTTTGAGAGCTTGAGGTACTCGCGCAGGAGGGGACGATAAGTGGGATGAGCCACTTTCTCGATGATCTCGTGTGCGCACTGGATGGGATCCTTGCCGCGCAGGTCGGCTACGCCCTGGTCGGTAACGATGATGTCAACCGAGTGGAGGGTGTGGTCGATGTGGGTACACATGGGAACCACGGTGCTGATGCAGTCGTCCTCCTTGATAGAGGGGCACAGGAAGATTGAGGTGTAGGCGTTGCGGGTGAAGTCGCCCGAGCCGCCGATACCGTTCATCAGGCGGGTACCGCTCACGTGTGAAGAGTTGACGTTACCGAAGATATCTACCTCGATAGCGGTGTTCATTGAAACAACGCCCAGGCGACGGATAATCTCGGGGTGGTTGCTTATCTCGGCAGGACGCATGAGCACCTTGTCGTGCAGGTCCTTGATGTTGGCAAAGAAGTCCATCATTGTGTCGCGTGACAGAGTGAGCGAGCAAGTGCTGACGAACTGGCAACGTCCGCTCTTGAGCAGCTTGACGAATGTGTCCTGCATCACCTCGGTGTAAACCTGGAATGCGGGGATCTCGGTGCTAGCCTCGAGGCCTTCGAGCACTGCGTTGGCGATGTTGCCCACACCGCTCTGGATGGGGAGGAACTCCTTGGGCATGCGGCCCACCTTGATCTCGTTGGCGAGGAACGCACACACGTTCTCACCGATCTTGCGGGTGGTGTCGTCGAGGGGAGTGAAACCGCCAGGCATACCCAGGGGCATGCTGGTCTTAACCACAGCAACGACCTTCTTGGGGTCAACGTGAGCTGTGGGTGAGCCTGCGCGGTCGCTGGGCTTGTAGATGGGGATCTCGCGGCGGCAGGGAGGATCCAGGGGCACGTAGATGTCGTGCAGGCCGTGGATTGACTCGGGAATCTGGTCGTTGATCTCGATGATGACCTTCTCGGCAAGCTGCAGCCATGTGGGGCTGTTGCCCACTGCTGTACCCAGCACGATCTCACCGTCGTCGGTGATGCTCTGTGCCTCGATGATGGCAACGTCCATCTTGCCATACATGCCGTAGCGCACTTCCTGTGCCATCTCGCTCAGGTGACGGTCGCTGTAGTGTACCTCACCGGCGTTGATTCGGTTGCGCACCTCGGGGAGTGACTGATAGGGAGCACGGAAGTTGAGTGCATGGGCGCGTGACAGTTCACCGTCGGTGTAGTCGTTGGTAGATGCGCCACTGAACAAGTTGATTTTGAACTCGCGGCCAGCCTCGTGCTCTGCACGTGCGCGGGCAGCTACTGCTGCGGGAACAACCTTGGGGTTACCGGGGATTGTGAAGCCTGATACACCCACATTGTCGCCATTTTTTACAAACTCGGCAGCCTCGGCAGCCGACATGATAGGATAAATCATTACGTTATAAAGTTTTTATTTTTTTTGTAGTTGCGGTTTAATTAGCGATGCAAAGTTACAACTTTTTTGCGACAACGCAAACGCAAAACTGGTTGTTGTGTTTCTTTCTTCGGGGAAAATGAGTAATTTTGCAGTTGAAAACCATCCCACAAACAAAAGATGACCCTTCAGCAACTCAAATATGTGGTAGCGGTGAACCGATACCGCAACTATGCCCGCGCCGCCGAGGCCTGCTCGGTGACCCAACCCACGTTGAGCGCTATGCTCATGAAACTGGAAACGGAACTTGATGTGCGCATCTTTGAGCGTACCAGGAAAAGCGTCGTGCCCACTGCGGCGGGCGAGAAAATCATAAAACTGGCCGAGAAGACTCTGGTCGATGCCGACCGCATCCATGGCGTGATCGACGAGGAGAGAGGTGTCGTGGCGGGCGAGCTGAAACTGTCGATAGGTCCCACGATTGCCCCCTACATTATGCCTGACTTTATCTCTGCCTACACGCATGAATACCCCGACGTGCAACTCATGGTCAAGGACATGAAGGTGTCGAGCCTCATCAATGCTCTGCTCGACGGCAGCATCGATGCCGGCATCGGCCTGTCGGGTCACACGCGCAAGGGCATCAAGGAGATTCCGCTCTACGTCGAGCCCATTGAAGTATATACGGTGAAGCGCAACGACGTGAGGAATGACTTCTTGTGGGTGATGAAGGAAGCGTTGAGCCTGCGTGAGAACACTTATGTCAACTATGTGGGAGACGCTAGGGTTCACCACAGTTACGAGGCCACAAGCGTGGAGCAGCTCGTCCGCATGGTTGACCTTGTGGGAGGGTCCACGGTGATACCGCACATGCACCTGCGCTACCTCTCCGAGGCCCAGCGTAGAAATGTCGTGGAAATAGACGCTGCCCAGAAGTCCTACCGCACGATTTCGCTATATCTGAAAAACGTGAGCGGCAAGCAGCTTCTCATCGATAGCATGCTTGCCGTGCTCCGTAAAATCATCCCCGCGTCGCTGGTGGTTGGGTAGTGACGCAATCAAGTTAATCAGTAACTAGACGGAATGGGTTCGTTGCCTGTTGCCGTCTTCTTTTTGGGCGGTGGAGGCACGCTTCCCTTGCTGCGTGAAGGGGGAGGGGGCACAGCGCCGGTTTTCTCGGCGACCTCGGGTTTTGTCTCTGCTGCGGGTTCCTCGGTTTTCACCACAGGTTTTTCGACCTCGGGTTCGGCGACAGTCTCGCCAGCAGGCGGCGCGTACTCGGTGTAGGCGCTAGACACGTCGGCAGGATTGTAATAGCTGTTGCTAGTGGCGGCAGCGTCATCTTGCCCGTTGGCAGTGGTCACTGTGCTGTCTTGTGCGGTTGCCTTGTCCTGATTGTTGAGGTTGGTGGCCTTGCTGCTGGGGGGCGCGATGCTGTCTTGCTGCTCGATGTCGTCGTCGGGTGCAGTGTAAGGCCAGAAACTGAAGTGAGGCTCGGTGAAGTGCACGGCAGTAGCAGCAACAAAGTAGAGTGCCACGACCGCCACGATGCCTATCACCGCCTTGACGGCAG
>JAGHSP010000430.1 GCA_018065815.1 Candidatus Sodaliphilus limicaballi
CTCCATGTGGTCAAGATTGTAGTTGTGACGCACAAGCAATGTGGCAAGATAGGTGGGGGTTCCAGTCTCAAACCAGTAGCTCTTGAAAATTCTGTTCTTCAGTGTGTTAAGCACGCTGAATGGGTTGTACATTCCCACAGTGTTTTCAAGAAAATGGTAACCGTCATACATTAAGCGGAGTTTCTCGACCGCTTGCTCGTAGGATAGCTCATTGCTCTCGGCCAGCATCTCAATGTGTGGCTTTAATTGAGTTGTGAGTTCAACCTCTGTGATGCCGCAAATCTCGGCAAATCGTGGACTCATGGAGATATCCTCCAGATTGTTCATGTCACTGAAGACACTCACTTTGCCAAACTTCGTCACGCCTGTGAGCAGGGCAAACTTGATGCACCCGTCCATAGTCTTCATCGCGCCGTAGAACGGCTTGAGTGTGTTGCGGAACTCATCTTGCAGTTCCCTGTTGCCAATGGCCTGCAGCAACGGCTTGTCATACTCGTCAATGAGAATCACGACGCGTTTGCCAGTGAGCGTGTAGGCTGCCCTGATTACTGCCTGAAACCTCAAGCCATAAGCATCACCATCGCTATGCAGTCCATATTTTGCCTCTTGGGTCGATAGAAATTCATCGAGCATTTGGTCAACGGCATCTGGAGTCTGGTACTTGTGGTTATTCAGGTCGAGGTGCATGATGGGGTGAGGCTCCCAATCCCATTCCACACGCTCGTCGGTGGCAATGAACAGCGGGTTGCCCACCGTGCCATCAAAGAGGTGCTTCTTGCCTTCAAAAAAAGCCTTGATAGTGGACATGAGCAATGATTTCCCAAACCGACGCGGACGGGAAAGGAAGTAATACTTACCCTCGTCAACCAATTTCCAGATTAACGGTGTCTTGTCTAAATACACATAGCCATCGTTGCGAAGACCTTCAAAGTCTTGTATGCCTACAGGCAGTTTCATTGCCGTGCTCATGTTACATAAGTATTTTTGCGATTATTATTTATGTCACTGCAAAGATACGATTTTTTCATGAATTATTGAACGTGCACGCGCATAAAAAAAACGGGCCTTGTTTCTCAACAAGTACCCGTCTTGTATTCACCTATTGGAAAGTTATCTTTGCATTTTACAGTTTTTTCTTTTTTTACATCTTAACAACCTTGCCGCTGGTTGTGCCGTCGGCGTGGTGGTAGTGTGCTACTACGATCTCGCCCTGTGCAGGCTTCTCGATCTTCATGCCCTGGAGGTTGAAGTACTCGGTAGAAGTGACTTCGCTTACTCTCTTCTCGCTCACGCCAGTGACGATGACTGATGTTGCGCGGGTGGGGTTGCTGTTCTTCTCAATGTAGTTGCGCATTGCGGGGTCGATGCTTGAGAAGCTGCGCTTGGGAGCGTCTTCGTCTTCGCTGAACCAGGTCACTGTCTGTACGAAGGGTCTTTCAAAGTGAGCCTTCACGTAGTAAACAGCGGGGAAGATTTCAGTTGAGCTGGGGACGAATGTCTTGTCGGCCAGGAAGTCAACCACGTAGAAGAATGGATCGCCAGTCTCGTCGAGCACTTGGTCGATAAGTTCGGGAGTGAACTTGTAGGCGCTGCCGTCGGTTGTCTCATCCACGAGCTCGTAGTGACCTTTTTCAATCAGATTGCCGAACTCGTCGTAACGGTCGTTGTGGCCGCGGAAGAACTTGGTGATGGGCTCGAAGTCAACGTCGTTGCTAGCGTCCACGCGGCGACGGTGCACTGTGTAGTAGTCGGGCTGCTCAGCAACATAGTCGTCCTCGTCAAGGTTGCTTTCGTTCTTGATCTTGTCCCAAGTGATCTCGGCGCAGTACTCGCCGGGGCGTGTTGCGTCGCCCACATAGAATGTGCCGCCGCTGTTGATCACGAGTTCAGATGCTTCGCCCTGGAAGTCGGTGGGGCGGTCATAGTTGCCATAAGAGTTGTCGCCTGTGGTGCAAACCTCTACTGTGAAGAACAGGTCGTTGTTGTCGAGAGCGTGGCACTCGCCTTCCTCGTGGTCACACACGTGCTTTGAGAGTGCGCGGTCAACGTGGATTGTGATGAAGCCATCTTCGTCGGGCTCGATGGTGCCCAGGTCAATGTTGAAATCACCATTCTCGTCCTTGCCAACCAGTGTGAAGGTTGTTCCTGACTGTCCGATGCGTGCTACGCGCTCCTCGGCGTTGCACCAGATGTAGTAGTGCGCGATATCATCACTCATGATGGGCTTGAAGCGAACGTCCATTGTGTAGAGTTCCAGTTTAGCGTTCTTGACGGGGTCGGGTGTGCCTGAGCGGTACATCTTCTTAACCTGCACCTCGGTGCGCTTGCCCTGTGCGGTGACGATGTTGCTGCACAACTGGTCGTCGGCGGTGGTGTAGATGAGCTGGTAACGTGCATCGTAAGAGCGGCCGGGAACCGACTTAACCTCGTCCTTGTAACCAGCAGCCAGGTTGAGTACTTCTTGCATTGAAGTCCACTTAGCAGTGCTCTGCTTGCCGTTGAGGGTGTAGGTGTAAGTTGTGGTGCCGTAGCGGCTAGTGCTGATATTGTCGATCACGAGAGTGTTGAGGGCGGTTGATCCCTGTGTTTCCTCGTTGCGCATGAGCTCGAACTTATCACCCTTTGCCAGGTCGCTCAATGCGGGAGTGAACTCGTTGGGGCGAGAAGTGATGTCGTTGGTGATAAGGTTGTAGCTGCGGTGGATGTGGTCAGCGCTAGGAGTGTACTGGCTCTTGAACACGTTGCCTATGGTCAGGTCAAAGAACTGCTCGGTTCCGGGGATGTGGATAGTAACCTGGTTGGTCACAGCGTTGCCAATCTCCTCACCCATGCGCTCGCCCTTGGCGTTATAAGTGATGGCGCGAGTGATGATGTAGTAAGTCACGTCATATCCGTTAGCCTTGGGCTTGGGAAGGGTGTTGTCGATCCAAGTCTTCACGTCAACAAGACCGCCTTCAACCCACAGTTCGGTAAATTCGTCGCTGCCCTCGATCTGGCGATAGATGTGGCTTTCTTCCTTGATACCGCCGTTCTTGCTGTTCCAGGTGACAAACTCGATGTTGCTTTCACGAGCCTTGTCGATAGAGGTCTTCCAGTTGAGCTTAGCCGAGAACTTGCAAGAACCGGTTGCGCCGGCAGGCTTGTCGATGCGCTCGCCTGTGAGCTTGTTCACATAGAAGAACACCTGGGGTATGCTGCCCTTGCTGTAGTCGTTGTTCTTGTTGTTGGTTGTACCTTTAGCTGTTTCGGGAACAAAGAGCATAGCCGATACAGAGTAAGTCTTGCCTATCGAAGTCTTGCTGTAGAGGGTTGTGAAGTGGTTCTTCTCAAGCGAGTTTGAGCAAGAGTGAGGCACGGGGAAGAAGTCACCATCCTTGAGAGCGTCGTAAGAAGCGTTGAGCTGATCCCAACCATCACCGCTGGTGCTTGTGCAAGCCGAGAACTCGTTGTACCAGCGCATGGGCATCTTGTAAGACTCTTCAAGGTAATACTTGCTTGATGTCGAGTTGCTCTTCCATTCAGCATCACCAGAGTAAATGCTGCTGGTGCGGATGGCGAAGTAGAAACGGTTGGTTGTGGCATCATAGTGATAGAGGTCACCGTTACCGATCTTGGTGCTCTGCTTCACGGTGTGGATAGCCTTCACGCCATATTTAATCTGGTTGTAAAGCGAAGGAGTGGCTTTCCAGTTGCTGCCCTTCCAGTTGTCGTTAACCTCAACGAAGATCACATCGCCGGTCTTTGTAGCGGTGGGCTCGACGGGAGTGGTGGTTTTCCTGCTCTTTGTGGCTGTATAATACCAGTTATTAGTTGAATATTGTGAAATACCTAAATATTCTTTGAGATACTTCTGTGTAGTTGCATCGTCGAGAGGTGCGTTGTGGGTAGTTCCCTGGGCGCCCCATGACTGGAATGATGTTGCGGCTGCGATAACTGTAAGTGCGCTTGCCAGAATTTTGCTGTAAGTTTTCATAACTATAATTTTTTTGTCGTCACTTTATTTTAGGTGAACCGACTGGTGAATAAATTCGTTTTTTAGAGTCACGCCGTGTCGTGCTTGGCGTTTTGTCTGGTGCAAAATTACAACCGCTTTTCAGGTTCAATAGGACAATGCGTCAAATGTTATAGACCGCTTGCAGCAATGTGTGATAGTTTTTACCATTTTACCCATTTTTTACGCAAAACACCCCCGTTTTACGGATTTTGGACACGGATTTTGGACATTTCGGGCAATTTTTCCGAAATTTTCTTCAAAAAAACGGAGGAACGACTGAAAGAAATTCTTCAAGAATCAGGAGAAATCATATAAAAAAGACCGACGTCGTGAAAAAAATAACTATACTACAATCAGGGCAACCGCCTCAAAACTTCCCGACTTTTCCCACGGAGAAGCTCACAGAGAGTTTCTACTGTAAGCTATTATGCGTAATTAGCAGAAATTTTTTTACTGCAAGCCACAGGTTAAACAGATTATTTATTTTTTCTCTGTGATCTCTGTGTCTCCGTGGGGGAAGTCGGGAAGTTCTTGGGAAGTTTTGGCAAGTTTTGATGCGGTTGCCCTGATTGTAGTATAGTTATTTTTTTCACGACGTCGGTCTTTTTTATATGATTTCTCCTGATTCTTGAAGAATT
>JAGHSP010000165.1 GCA_018065815.1 Candidatus Sodaliphilus limicaballi
CCGCAGCATCGTGCGGGATTTGTCAACATCGTGGGCAACCCCAATGTGGGTAAGTCCACATTGAGCAACCGCCTAGTGGGCGAGCGCCTTTCTATCATCACAAGCAAGGCTCAGACCACACGTCACCGCATCATGGGCATTGTCAACGGCGATGACTACCAGATTGTGTTCAGCGATACCCCTGGTGTGCTCAAACCTAAATTCAAACTGCAAGAGAGCATGCTTGAGTTTTCTAAAAGTGCCCTCGTCGATGCCGATATCCTGCTCTATGTAACCGATGTGATAGAGTCGCCCACCAAGAATCAGGAATTTCTCGACAAGGTAGCCAAGGAAAAAATACCCATCCTGCTGGTCATCAACAAGATTGATCTCTTGAAGGGTAATGACGACCTGTTGCGTGTCATCGACCAGTGGAAGCAGTTGCTTCCGCAGGCCGAGGTGTTCCCCACCAGCGCAACCGAGAATTTCAACGTGGATAATCTCATGGCACGCATCGTTGAGTTGCTGCCCGTGAGCCCACCCTACTTCGGCAAGGATGCGTTGACCGACCGCAGTTCGCGTTTCTTCGTCACAGAGATAATAAGGGAGAAGATACTCCTGGGATATGAAAAGGAAGTGCCTTATGCCACCCAGGTGATAGTGGAACTCTTCCAGGAAGGTGAAAAAGACATTCACATCATGGCTGTGATATATGTGGAGCGTGATAGCCAGAAGGGCATTATCATAGGCCACCAGGGCAAGAAACTCAAGCACGTGGGCATAGAGTCGCGCAAGGACATTGAGAAATTCTTCGGCAAGCGTGTGTTCCTCGAACTTTATGTAAAGGTAGAGAAAGACTGGCGCAACCAGGAGAATAAACTCAGGCAGTTTGGATATATAGAGTAAGAAATATAAGAACCTTCTAGAATTTAGAGTATCTCTATAAATTCTAGAATATAAAGTAAGGAAATAATAATGGGACGATTAGTAGCAATAGTGGGACGACCCAATGTGGGTAAGTCAACACTTTTCAACCGACTCACACAGACACGCGCTGCCATCGTTAACGACACCAGCGGCACCACTCGCGACCGCCAGTATGGCAAGATGGAGTGGAACGGCATGGAGATGAGTGTCGTTGATACCGGCGGATGGGTAGTCAACAGTGAGGATATCTTTGAGGGCGAGATAAATAAGCAAGTGCATCTTGCCATCGATGAGGCCGACGTGATTCTGTTCATGGTGGACATCAAGAATGGTGTCACCGACCTTGACGACCACGTGGCAGCAATCTTGCGACGCAGCAAGAAACCCACCATCGTCGTGGCCAACAAAGACGACAACAACGAGAGCATATATGCCCTGGCCGAGTTCTACTCGCTGGGACTGGGTGACCCCATGTCGATATCAGCCATCACCGGTTCGGGCACAGGTGACTTGCTCGACGAGGTAGTGAAGAAAATGCCAGAGAAGGACATGGATGAGCCCACCGACGATATACCCCGCTTTGCCATTGTGGGACGACCCAACGCCGGCAAATCATCGCTTGTGAACTCGCTCATGGACGAGCAACGCAACATCGTCACCGATATCGCTGGCACCACACGCGACAGCATCTATGCACGCTACAACAAGTTCGGCTTCGACTTCTATCTGGTAGATACTGCCGGCATACGCAAGAAGAACAAGGTGAACGAGGATATAGAGTATTACTCGGTGCTGCGTTCTATCCGTTCTATCGAGTATAGCGACGTGTGTATCCTGCTCATCGACGCCACACGAGGCATTGAGTCACAAGACGTTAATATCTTCTCAATCATCGAGAAGAACCGCAAGGGACTCATCGTGCTCGTCAATAAGTGGGACCTCGTGGAGAACAAGAGTCAGGAAGCCATCAAGCACATGGAAGCGACCATCAGGGAGCGTTTCGCGCCGTTCACCGACTTCCCCATCATCTTCGGTTCGGCACTCACCAAGCAGCGCATCTACAAGGTGCTTGAGACAGCCCTTGAGGTCAATGAGAACCGCCAGCGCACAATCTCAACGTCACAGCTCAACAACTTCATGCAAGAGGCAATAGAGGCATTCCCGCCACCCGCAGTCAAGGGCAAGTATGTCAAGATAAAATACGTCACCATGCTCAAGGGAGCCAAGGTGCCCACATTTATCTTCTTCTGCAACCTGCCCCAGTGGATACGCGACCCCTACAAGCGCTATCTCGAAAACAAAATCCGCGAGAAATGGAACCTCTCCGGCACACCCATCAACCTCTTCTTCCGCGAGAAGTAAAGGAATATAGTATTACAACAAAAGGAGCATCTTATTAATCAAGGATGCTCCTTTTTTACTTATAGGCGGGTTCTATTAGGAGTGGAAGTACATGTGCAATTATCTTGTAGATGAAATGGATTGAATGAAATTCAATTTTTTTGCGGACTCCCCGCGCAGATCTCACAGGTAACACTGATTTAATAATAACTGAAAGAAATTAAAATAATTT
>JAGHSP010000407.1 GCA_018065815.1 Candidatus Sodaliphilus limicaballi
GATTTTATGATTAAAAAAATTATGACTTCTGTTGCCATGGCTTGTGTTATGTCTATGACAATGAATGCAGGAACTCCTAAGGGTGTGGATGCTGCCAATCTTGATACATCGGTGGCTCCTGGTGAGAATTTCTACAAGTATGCATGCGGCGGATGGATGAAGAACAATCCTCTCGACCCCCAGTATGCTCGTTTCGGTACTTTTGACCAGCTTGCCGAGAACAGCCGCGAGCAAGTTAAGGACCTTATCATGAATCTGGGCACTGGCCATCAGAAGGGTTCTATCAAGCAGCAGGTGGGCGACCTCTATGCAATGGGTATGGACAGCACACGCCTTAACAACGAAGGTTATGCTGCTTTGGTTGCCGACCTTGATAAAATTAAAGCTGCTAAACGTGCCGATTTCACTTCGGTTATTGCTTGGATGCACAATGGTGTGGCTGGCCCCTTCTTTGATTCACAAGTGATGGCCGACCTCAAACACTCTACTGTGAATATGCTTTACCTCACGCAAGGTGGTATAGGTATGGGCGACCGTGACTATTATCTTGAGAATGACGAATCTACCGTAAAGATTCGTAAGGCTTACACCGAGTATATTGCCAAGGTATTCACGCTAGTGGGCGTCAAGAAAGGCGATGCAAAGAAGAAAGCTAAAAATGTAATGGACATCGAAAATGCGCTTGCAGCCGTTGCAATGTCTCGTGAAGAGACTCGTGACTACAGCAAACTGTATAATGTGATGACCGTTGACGAACTTAAAGCAAAGTACACCAACATTGACTGGAACGTTTACTTTGCAGGCGTGGGCGTGAAGAACGTAAAAGAAGTGTGCGTGTTCCAACCCAACTCTATTGCAAAGGTTAACGAGTTGCTTGGTTCACTTAAAGAGGACGCTATCAAGGATTACTTGCAGTTCAAATATATCGATGCTGCTGCCAACTATTTGAGTGACGATTTCGTTCAGGCAAACTTCGATATGTATAGCAAAGCGATGTCGGGCAAGAAGGTGATGCAGCCTCGCTGGAAGCGTGCGCTCAACGTGCCCAACACATTGCTTGGCGAAGCTGTGGGCCAACTTTATGTTGCTAAATATTTCCCTGCCGACAGCAAGAAGAAGATGCAGAAACTCGTTGACAACCTCAAGGTAGCCCTGGGCGAGCACATTGCCGGCCTCACATGGATGAGCCCCAAAACCAAGGTTAACGCACTCGTGAAGCTCAACAGTTTCACCGTGAAGATTGGTTATCCCGACAAGTGGCGCGATTATAGCGACATTGATATTGACCCCGCTAAACCTTACTGGACCAACGTGATGTGCGCTCGCATGAGCGAGGCTCGCTTTGAATACAGCCAGCTTGACAAACCTGTGGATAAGGACCGCTGGTGGATGACTCCCCAGACTGTTAATGCTTACTATGAGCCCTCAAGCAATGAAATCTGCTTCCCCGCAGCAATCCTTCAAGCTCCTTATTTCGACCCCAATGCCGATGATGCTTGCAACTATGGTGCTATAGGTGTGGTTATCGGTCATGAGATGACTCACGGATTTGATGATCAGGGCCGTAACTTTGACCACAATGGTGATATGGTTGACTGGTGGACTGAAGAGGACGCCAAGCAGTTCCAAGTACTTGCCGATAAACTTGGCGCACAATACAGTGCTGAAATTGTTGCCGACGATGTGCACGCCAATGGTCAGTTCACAATGGGTGAGAATATCGCCGATCATGGTGGCCTGCGTGTTGCTTACAGTGCATTCAAGAAGACCGAGCAGGGCAAGAGCGAAACGAAGATTGATGGTTTTACTGGTGACCAGCGCTTCTTCTTGAGCTATGCTAACGTGTGGGCTGCTAACATCACAAAGGAAGAAATCCTGCGTCGCACCAAGGTTGACCCCCATTCGCTTGGCGTTAATCGTGTGAACGTGGCAATCCGCAACCTTGACCCCTTCTTCAAAGCATTTGATATCAAGGAAGGCGACAAGATGTATCGCACCCCCGAAGACCGCGTTGCTATTTGGTAAAAAATAGTTTAAGGTGGGTTCTATTAATTCTGGGATATAGTTATCAATTATTTCGGTCGCTTTTGAGCCTGTTTTGGCATCTCCGACGGTCTCGACCATCGGTTACGATGCAGTGTAACGACTCCGTCGTTGTCAAAAATCTACTCAAAACATATCTCAAAATCGCCTCGACATAATTAATAGAACCCACCTTAATGTAATTCATAAAAAAGTGGTCGCTTGCTGTTTAGGCAGGC
>JAGHSP010000138.1 GCA_018065815.1 Candidatus Sodaliphilus limicaballi
CTCATATATGCAAATAATTTGCAAAAAGTGTGTCATTTTTCACCGCTCGGCCCTCATGGGGTTATTGAGGAAGTCTTCATAAGAGAGGCGGATGCCGTCTTCGAGTTCAGTCTTGTAACGCCAACCCATTTTTTCAGCCTTTGACACGTCAAGGAGTTTACGCGGAGTGCCGTTGGGGCGGGTTGTGTCCCACTTTATCTCACCCTCATAGCCTACCACCTTTGCCACAAGCTCGGTGAGTGCCTTGATTGTCAATTCCTTTCCTGTGCCAGCATTCACGGTCTCGTTGCCGCTGTAGTTGTTCATCAAGAACACGCACAGGTTGGCAAGGTCATCTACATAGAGGAACTCGCGCAACGGGCTGCCATCGCCCCAGCAAGTCACCTCGGCGAGCCCTGCCTCTTTTGCCTCATGGAAGCGACGAATGAGCGCAGGCAACACATGACTGTGCTCAGGGTGGTAGTTATCATTGGGTCCATAGAGGTTGGTGGGCATCACGCTGATGTAGTCGGTGCCATACTGGCGGTTGAGGAACTCGCAGTATTTGAGTCCGCTTATCTTAGCAAGGGCGTATGCCTCATTGGTCTTTTCCAGTTCGCCAGTGAGCAAGCAACTCTCGGGCATGGGCTGCGGTGCCATGCGCGGATAGATGCACGAACTGCCTAGGAACTCGAGTTTCTTGCACCCGTTCTGCCAAGCCGAGTGAATCACGTTCATTTCTAGAATCATGTTGTCATACATGAAGTCGGCAAGTGCGCTTTGGTTGGCAACGATGCCACCCACCCGGGCTGCTGCGAGGAACACATACTCGGGTTTCTCCTCGGCAAAGAACTTCTCCACAGCATCTTGGCGGCACAAGTCCAGTTCCTTATGTGTGCGCGTGATGATGTTAGTGTAGCCCTGACGCTCCAGTTCACGCACGATTGCGCTTCCCACCATGCCGCGGTGGCCTGCCACATATATCTTACTATCTTTTTCCATTTTATTTATCGTTTCAAAATTCCACTCCAGGCGAACTCCTTGCCGCCATAGCGAGTATTTTGTTATTCTCTCCTAATGTGTAAGTTAATGACGTTTTCGTTCTCGGCAGCAAATTTACTGCTGTCATTCACCACAAGTGCTAGATATCCCCCGCCACCAGCTCCGGGCATCTTCCATGCAAGGACATCGGGCAGCTGGCCGTAGCGGTCAATGGTCAGCTGGATGTAACTGTTGTCAAGATCCTCATTACCCTGGTACACGGGGGTTACCATACCGGGGAACATGGCGATTTGGGCATTGAAACTTGCCTGATAAGCCATTGCAAATGCCTCAAGGTCTTTGTCAATAATAGCCTTCCAGCACGCATCGGCAGCATGAGCGAGAGCGGCAACTTTTTCTCTGGTAATATCTTTCCCTTCAACGACCGAGCAACCAGGCTTTCTTGGCTCCATGGGCACCAGCACCAAATGCTGTTCCAGGAAACGCAGTGTCATCTCGTCGCTAGTGTACTCCACCTTGTGCGGCCAGAAGTTGTTGTCGTAATAGTGACGGCACAATCCTGGAATACAGATACCTATCGCATCTTGTGCTCCAGAGATGTGGCCATTTTCCCTTTCGGGGTTGTTTTCAAAGCAGAACACGAGCCTTGCAAGCATTTCGGGGTCCATCTTAGGGAGTTTGTAAGGCCATATCTTTTGAATCACCTTGCGAGTGGATGTTGACAGTCCACAGCGGTCACGCACTTCAAACGTGGGCTCAAGCGAAATGGTTATCGCCCAGCCAGGATGATACTGGCTCACGTATGGTTGGTCAATCCAAGTGCCTGCAAGGTCGAGACGGGTAGGAATAGGCCCCGAAGGATACATGACCGAGTCACTGTTTTCCTCTGTTTTTGCCATAGATGCCATGCTCGACAATGCCTGTTTTAGCGAGGTGGAACTTCTTGCTGGCAGTCCCTCGGCTGGTGTGCGTTGCAGCTCTACATATTCTATTCCACGCGCTTTGCACAGCGAGCGTTTCTCGTCAGAACCTCCTTCGGCATTGACAACAAACACATCGGGCTGCACTAAATCAAGCGTAGATAAGAAATCGATTACCCCGCTTCCCTCATTAATGTAAGCGTCTTTGACATAGCGGATACTCTTGACCATGAAAAGTCGTTCTTCCTGAGGGAACATGGGCTTGCGATGCTTATATTCCAAATAAGTCTTATCAGAACCGATGCCCACATACAAGTCGCCATACTGTGACGCCTGTTTGAAGAACTCCACATGCCCAGAGTGCAGCAGGTCATAGCAACCACTTACAAAAACCTTCTTACTCATATTGATTCCTCTTTTTATTGGCCGAGATTGCATAGAGCATTACCACCGCAAAACATACAACAGGAACTAGGTAACTGATGTAAACGCTCGCCACGTCTGACACCATGCCTTGCAAAGGTGTTAAGATAGCGCCTCCCAAGATTGCCATGATGAGTCCGCTTGCGCCTATCTTGCTATCTTCGGGATGATTGCTTTTTGCTATGCTGCTAAGGGCAATGCCATAGATTGTGGGGAACATCAAACTCATGAACACGCTGATGAGCACCAGTGCGGTAATCAAAAACCAACCTGTACCCGATGAGACGGCAACTATCAGCGCCATCAGTGCAGAGAGCGCACCTCCTGCCACAAGAAGCTTGGCTGGTGACACCCATTTCATTAGCCATGTATATACAAAACGAGACAGGCAGAATCCTATTATCGTAATGAGATAGATAGTACTTGCTTCTGATTCAAGCACGCCCAGTTCTTGCATCACGATTCTGATTGTGAACGACCACACGCCTATTTGCGCCCCCACATAAAAGAATTGAGCCACTACCCCATTGCGATACAAACTATTAGAGAACAATCTCTTAAAGGTAACGTTTAAGCCGTCCTGCTTATCAGTGTCTTTGCCCAGCGGCATCTTGGCACACAGCATGATGACCAGTATGCCGATGAGCACACAGCCCAGCGTTGCATATGTCGCACTCACGCTATAAAGGCTTATGTTATCCAGGATGAAATATTTGCTCATGAGTATGCCCAGAATGCTTCCTATGGGATTGAAAGACTGTGCAATATTCAGTCTGCGGGTGGCAGTCTCTTGCGACCCCATGCTCAGGATGTAGGGGTTTGCCGTGGTCTCAAGCACACTGCATCCTCCTGCCATGATGTAAATGGCAACAAGGTAAAAGGCATAGCTCGCAACCTTTGCTGCTGGATAAAACAGTATTGCACCGGCAGCATATAACAAAAGACCCAGAATTATGCCCGCCTTGAAGCTCTTCTTGCGGATAAACAATGCTGCTGGAAGGGCAAAGCAGAAGTAGCTTCCATAAAATGCAAACTGGATGAGCGACGTCTGCGTGTCGCTCATGTCCATTATGCGCTTGAACGCAGCAAGCAAGGTGTCGGTCATGTTGTTAGCCAACCCCCACAGCAGGAACAAGCTTGTCACAAGGATGAAAGGCAATATATATTGTTTCTCAAGTGTCTGCTTCATAAGTTTACCGGTTATCGTTCTGAATCAAAAACCTTTGTCATGAGTTGCCACTTCTCGGCAGAGGTCGCATTTGGGTCACAACCTTGGAACTGGCTGACATAAGCTTCCCATTCGGCTTGCCGCGGGAGTGTGGCTAAACGAGCCATGTCACGGTCCCAGTCAAAGTCATCCACTGTATCGACAATCATAAACAAATTAGTCCCCTTGGCGTATATCTCCATTGAGAGAATGCCCACCTCGTGCTGACCAGCAATAACTTCAGGCCACACATGAGAATGTACATCAATATACTTCTCAACGAGAACTGGATCGTCTCTCAACGTCAGCGTCTGGCAATAGCGTTTCATATTATTTCACGATGCCTTTTTCAAGATACTCGGCAAGGTTTACTCGCACAGCATCACCAGCCTTTTCAATGGCAACCTTGGTCATGTCGTGCTCTACCATGATTTTCACCAGTTGTTCAAACGAAGTGCTCTGTGGATTCCATCCCAGTTCTTTCTTTGCCTTGGCGGGATCGCCCCACAGATTCACAACGTCGGTGGGACGGTAAAAGTCGGGGCTCACCTCAACGAGAACTTTGCCCGTTGCCTTATCCACGCCCTTTTCGTTCTCGCCCTCTCCCTGCCACTCTAACTCAATGCCCACATAGTGGAAAGCCAGCGTGCAGAACTCGCGCACACTGTGCTGGACACCGGTGGCAATGACAAAGTCGTCGGGTTTATTGTTCTGCAATATTAGCCACATGCACTCCACATAGTCCTTGGCATAGCCCCAGTCGCGCAGCGACGAGAGATTGCCTAGATACAGCTATTCCTGCTTGCCCTGTGCAATGCGTGCGGCTGCCAGCGTGATCTTGCGGGTGACGAAAGTCTCGCCACGGCGCTCGCTCTCGTGGTTGAACAAAATGCCTGAACAACAGAACATATCGTAGGCCTCGCGATATTCCTTCACAATCCAGAAACCATAAAGTTTTGCCACTGCATATGGACTGTAGGGATGGAAAGGAGTCTTCTCGTTTTGAGGCACTTCCTCTACCTTACCATATAGTTCAGAGGTCGATGCCTGGTATATCTTGCAAGTCTTCTCAAGGTGGTTGGTGCGCACTGCTTCAAGAATGCGAAGCACGCCCACAGCATCAACGTCGGCAGTAAACTCTGGCGCGTCAAAGCTCACCTGCACATGGCTCTGTGCCGCAAGGTTATAAATCTCGGTGGGCTGCACCATGCCCACAAGCTTCACAAGCGACATAGAGTCACTCATGTCGGCATAATGCAGGTGGAAGTTGGGTATGCCCTCAAGATGTGCGATGCGTTCACGGAAATCAACCGACGAGCGGCGGATAATGCCATGCACTTCATAGCCCTTGGCGAGCAGAAACTCTGCCAGATAAGATCCGTCCTGGCCTGTTACTCCGGTGATTAATGCTATATTGCTGTTCATTGTTACCTATCCTTATACATTGAGTCGTAGTATTTCTCGTAGTCGCCGCTGGTGATGTTGTCGAGCCATGCCTGGTTGTCTAGATACCAGCGCACTGTCTTCTCGATGCCTTCTTCAAACTGCAACGAGGGCTCCCAACCCAGTTCGCGTTGCAGTTTGGTTGAATCGATAGCATAGCGCATGTCGTGGCCGGCGCGGTCGGTGACAAAGGTGATGAGGTCCAAGTCCTCGCCTTCTTTGCGGCCCAGCAGGCGGTCAACTGTATTGATGACAACCTTGATGATGTCGATGTTCTTCCACTCGTTGAAGCCACCTATGTTATAGGTTTCAGCGATAGTGCCCTTGTGGAAAATCAGGTCGATAGCGCGGGCGTGATCCTCAACAAAGAGCCAATCACGCACGTTCTCGCCCTTGCCATAGACGGGCAACGGCTTGCGGTGACGGAAATTGTTGATGAACAGCGGAATCAGCTTCTCAGGGAACTGATAGGGGCCGTAGTTGTTTGAGCAGTTGGTCACGATGGTGGGCATGCCGTAGGTGTCGTGGAATGCGCGCACAAAGTGGTCGCTGCCTGCCTTGCTTGCCGAGTATGGGCTGTGAGGATTGTACTTCGTGGTCTCAAGGAAAAAGTCCTCGCCATAGGCCTCGTGGTGTTCGGTGCTCGACGCCTTGGTCGTGAACGGAGGCTCGATGCCCTCGGGGTGTGTCAGTTTGAGCGCGCCATACACCTCGTCGGTTGAGATGTGGTAGAAGCGCTTGCCCTCATATTTCTCGGGCAGAGACTCCCAGTAGAGCTTGGCAGCCTGGAGCAGCGACAACGTGCCCATCACATTGGTGCGGGCAAAGGTAAACGGGTCCTTGATTGAGCGGTCCACATGGCTCTCGGCGGCAAGGTGGATGATGCCGTCGATGTGCTCGTCCTGCATGAGCTTGTAGAACGCGTCAAAGTCGCATATATCCATCTTGACAAACTTGTAGTTGGGCTTGCCCTCGATGTCCTTGAGGTTAGCGAGGTTGCCCGCATAGGTGAGTTTGTCCAGGTTGATGATATTATACTCCGGATATTTATTTACAAACAGACGCACAACATGGCTCCCGATAAAGCCTGCTCCGCCAGTGATTACAATATTCTTCATATAGTTTATTTGAATACTTTTTAAACATGTAACAGCACTCCCGTGCTAAACAGCAGTGCATTACTCCTTGCAAAATTAGTCAAAAAGCGACAATTATGCAAAAAATAATACTCTACCTTAATAT
>JAGHSP010000274.1 GCA_018065815.1 Candidatus Sodaliphilus limicaballi
TGCCTTCGCTTGCGCTCAGTTAGGACAGGGTTATGTGCAGAACTGCGTTCTGCGTGTCGGCTTCCAGCCTCTCTTTGCCTTATGCTTTGTGCGAGAGAAAGATTTTCATAAGGTCTGGGCGGGAACTCTGCAAAATTCTATTGCTGAATAGTTACGAGGATGAGAACATTGAAAAAAGTTTTTTCGTCCTTCGTAGCGAGCGATAGCGAAGCGTTTCGTAGGTCACGCAGTGACCGTTTCGTAGCGAGCGACAGCGAAGCGTTTCGTTTTTCATCTTTCGTTTTTCGTCTTTCGTTTTTCGTCTTTCGTTAAAATGTAGTATCTTTGTAGATTGAAAACAGGAGGACAGAATCATGAAACGTATAGCAGTCGTGTTTGAGGGCAATATCTACCGCCGTCTGGGGGTGTTTAATGCGGTCGTCAACCGTGTTAAGCACTTGCGTGCGTTGCAACCACCCTACTCTATCGACGTGTTCATGATTCAGGGGTATGACAGCGGACTCAACCGCTGGTTGCATCGCACTCCATGCGTCAAAGAACGTCCCCTTGCCATCGAGGTAGAAGGCATCAACATTAATGTGAGATGGTTCAGGCACCGCATCTTCGACACGCTGGTACACAAATGCCTGCACAAGCAACCACCCATCTACCTGCGGTGGCTGGGTCGTCTTGCCGACGAGCTCAAAGGCTATGACCTCATCAGCGCCCATGACCGTATCGCAGGCACAGCAGCGAGTATCGCAGCCCAGCGCTACGGCATGCCGCTGTACATCACATGGCACGGGGCAAGCATCTACACCGATCCTATCCACGACCCGCTACGCCGCCAGGTGACATGCGAGTTGCTGCAAAAGCCTGCATGCAACTTCTTTGTGAGCAAGGGATTGGAGAATTGTGCCCGCCAGCTTACTCCCAAGTTCCCTGCACAAGTGCTGCTCAACGGCGCCGGCGACGAGTTTTACCAGATGGATGAAGGCTTGCGCAGTCAGTTGAGAAAGAGCAAAGGCTTAGTCCCAGGCAACAAGGTCGTTGCATTTGTGGGACGTTTTGAAACGGTAAAGAACGCAACGCTACTTCCCGAAATATTCGTCAACATTGCCAAAGGCTATGACGGGAAAGTGACATTCTGGACGCTGGGCGACGGACCGCAGCACGACGAGGTGCAGGAGATGTTTTCAACCACTGGACTTGACGTGAAGATGTGGGGACGTGTGCCAGCCGAGCAAATGCCAGAGTTTATGAACTGCATCGACGTGCTGGTGCTTCCCAGCAAGGTCGAGGCCATCTCGCTGGCAGCAATCGAAGCCATCAAGTGCGGTGCATGCGCTGTGGCAAGCGACGTGGTGGGCACAGCCGAAGCTGTGGGACACGAGAACACCGTGCCGCTCGACGACAACCTGCCCAGCACAATGGCAGCACGAGCAGTGGAAATGCTCAACGGTGCGGTTAAGCAATCCCTCTCACCACTAGTGAGCTGGGAAGCGACCGCAGCCATTGAGAACAAAATCTACTGCGAGGCGCTGTCAACATAAATACCCTCTCATCTCTAATCTCTAATCTAAAAAAAATGTCACAATTTATAGACGTACTCCTACCGTTGTCCATCCAGGGCAGTTACACCTACCGCGTTCCACCCACGGTGGAAGTGAGCGTTGGTAGCCGTGTGCTAGTCCCCTTTGGCCGCAAGAAGATTTACACAGCCATCGTGGTCATGATGCATGACCGCCAGCCTGTGGGATATGAGGTCAAGGATGTGCTGTGCGCGCTCGACTCGCACCCCATTGTGCGCCACCCGCAGCTCAAGTTCTGGGACTGGATTGCAAGTTATTACCTGTGCACTCCAGGCGAAGTCTATAAAGCAGCGATACCATCGGGGCTAAAAGTGGAGAGCGAGACAAACATCAGCCCCAACCCCGACTTTGAGGAAGAAACTCCCGGCATGCTCAACGATCGCGAAAAAGTGATACTGGACTTCACCGCCCAGCGCGGAAGGGTGCAGATTGCCGAGATAACTAATGCCACTGGTTTCAAGAATGTTGAACGTATAGTGACCCGCCTTCTCGACATGGGTGCCATTCACGTGAGCGAGCGAGTGATAGACAACTACCGCCCGCGCACCGAGACATGCGTCAAACTCACTATCGACCAGAACGACGAAGCATCGCTGCACGGCTTTTTCGACCAGGTGCACCGTGCACGCAAGCAAGAGCAACTGCTGCTGGCCTACCTAGACCTGTCGCACTGGATGAGCAAGTCGAAAGCACCGCTTGAAGTGACCAAGGAGACCCTGCTCAAGCGAGCCGATGTGAGCGCAGCAGTGTTGAGCGCCGCCGTAGCACGAGGCATCTTTGCCACCTACAAGAGGGCTATCAACCGCTTTGACAGCATGGGCGAGCAACTCATCCAGCCCCCCACCCTAACCGAGGAGCAAGAACGCGCCTACAAGGAGATTCACCAATCGTTCAGAGACAAAGACATAACACTGCTGCACGGTGTCACATCAAGCGGCAAAACGTCAATCTACATGCACCTCATCAAGGATGCGCTCGACCGCGGTCAGCAAGCCCTGTACCTAGTGCCCGAGATTGCACTCACCACACAGCTCACACGCAGGCTCAAGGCCGTGTTTGGTAACCGATTGCTCATCTATCACTCCAAGTTCAGCGACAATGAGCGTGTAGATATATGGCGCAAGCTGCTCACCAGCAACGACCCATGCGTGGTGATAGGCGTTCGCTCATCGATATTCCTGCCGTTCAGCAAGCTGGGTGTGATCATCGTAGATGAGGAACACGAGACCAGCTACAAGCAGCAAGACCCAGCTCCACGCTACAACGGCCGCAACGCCGCTATGATGCTGGCAGCAATGCATGGTGCCAAGACCCTGCTGGGCAGCGCCACACCATCTATTGAGGTGTATTACCGTGCGCTGGCTGGGCAGTATGGCCATGTGGAGCTGCTCACCCGATATGAAGGCATCAAGATGCCTCTGGTCACAGTCATCGACACCAAGGAAGCGCGCAAGCGCCGTGAGATGAGCGGGCTGTTCTCGCTCGAACTGGTGAAGATGTGCCGCCATGCCTTGCGCGACGGCGAACAGGTGATACTGTTCCAGAACCGCCGCGGCTATGCCCCCATGGTGCGCTGCAAGGAATGTGCATGGGTGCCTCAATGCGAGAACTGCGACGTGTCGCTCACTTACCACAAGCACACACGCAGCCTCACCTGCCACTACTGCGGCTACACGGTGCAGCTGCCCGCCCTGTGTCCCACGTGCGGCCAGCCAGGCATTGAGATATATGGTTACGGCACCGAACGCATCGAGGACGACATCGACAGCGTGTTCCCCGGCGAGAAAATCTCGCGCATGGACCTCGACACCACACGCAGCAAGAGCGCCTATGACCGCATCATCGACGATTTCTCGTCGCACAAGACAAATATACTCGTGGGCACACAGATGGTCACCAAGGGGCTTGATTTCGACGCTGTGAGCATCGTGGGCATACTCAATGCCGACACGATGATACGTTTCCCCGACTTCCGTTCGCACGAACGTGCTTTTGACATGATGGAACAGGTGGCAGGACGTGCAGGACGCGCCCACAAGCAAGGAAAAGTCGTGATACAGACCAGTGAGCCCACCCACCCGGTGATTGAGTTCGTGCAGAAGCACGACTACAAGGGCTTTTACAAGGCCGAGCTCAAGGATCGCGAGCGCTTTGCCTACCCTCCCTTCGTGCGCATCATCAACATCTATCTCAAGCACCGTGACGATGCCGTCGTGGGCGAGATTGCCGTGCGATACAGCAACGTGATGCGACAGGTGTTTGGCACACGAGTGCTCGGTCCCGAGGCACCCTCAGTGGGACGCGTGCAGAATCTTTACATACGCCAGATTGTGCTCAAGATGGAGACACAGGCCTCAATGAGCAAAGTGAAACAGATCTTGCGCAACATCTACGAGCAGATGATAAACAGCGACTCACGCATGAAGAGCATCCGTTTGTATTATGACGTAGATCCTGTGTGACGCCAGCGACATATTGCCTGCCTTATAAAAACTGTTTGCGCCTGGGTAATTCCAAACGCAAACAGTTTTTTCTCTCGTTTATTCGAAAGCGCCGTCCATGACATCGGGGCCACCGCCGCCTGTGCCATCGCCGCCTCCGCCGCCTCCGCTGCCGACGGGACCAAGTTCGCCGTCACAGGGATTGTAGCCCTCGGGGAATTTAAACTTGGCATCGGTGCGATAGGGCAAACTGTGGTCGGCATAGACCTGCTTCATGAACTTGCCATATACAGGAGCCGACACTGTGCCACCTACACCCACATTGCGGATGTAACGCTCTTCACCGCCAACCCACACGCCGGTAACCAGTTCGGGGGTGAATGCCATGAACCAACCGTCACTGTTGTCGTTGGTTGTTCCTGTCTTGCCACAAGTTTGAGCGCCATTGATGTAGCCTTGGATCACGGTACCAGTACCATGCTGCACGACGTTCATCATCATGTCAATCATCTTGAAGCTAGTGTCATCGCTGAACACCGTGGTGTGCTGTGGCATGAACTCTGCCACTACATTGCCACGGTTGTCGCAGATGCGGGTCACATAGATGGGCAGCGCACGCAATCCGCCGTTGGCAAACGCCGTGTAGGCAGCAACCATCTCACGCAAGGTCACCTCGCAAGCTCCAAGGCTGAGTGCGGGAGTGGGGTCAAGATGACTGGTGATGCCGAAGCTGTGCATCCACTTGGCGAGCGTTGCGGGAGGATAGACATATTCACCTCGCTCTTCTATCCAGTTGGGAGAGGTACCCTTCATGAAACCAGCCGATATAGAGTTGATTGAACTGGTGAGGGCGCTCTTGAGAGTCATAGTGCCGCCCACGCCCTTGGGGGTCCACACGCTGTTATACCACTTGACAGCGGGCTGTCCGCCGGGGCGGTAAGAACAGGGGGTGAGGCCACCGTCGTGAACTGCATAGGAATATACATAGGGTTTCACAGTAGAACCGATCTGACGTCGTCCGGTCGATACCATATCATACTTGAAGAAACGGAAGTCGGGGCCACCCACATAGGTCTTGACGTAGCCGGTGACGGGGTCCATCGACATAGTGGCGCAGCGCAGGAAGGACTTGGTGTAGAGCAACGAGTCGAGCGGAGTCATGGTTGTGACATAGTCGCCATCGTAACTGAACAGCTTCACATCGGTGGGTGTGCGGAAGTTCTGCATGATCTCGGCCTCGCTCTTGCCTTCGTTCTTGAGAGCCTGGTAACGCTCGGTGCGCTTGATAGCGCTGTTAATGAGTTTTTCCTTGAGTTTGGCATCGGCGGTATATGGGTTCTTCTTGCCGTGGCCGCCGTCAAAGATCCTTTGCAGGTACATCAGCTGCTCACGCACCGCATTCTCGGCATACTGCTGCATGCGCGCGTCGATAGTTGTGTATATCTTGAGGCCGTCGCTATAGATGTCATAGTTGGACCCGTCGGGCTTCTGGTTCTTGTTGCACCAGCCATAGAGCGGGTTGGTCTCCCATGCCACAGAGTCATCGACAAATTGCTGGCGGTTCCACTTGCTGTAGTCATCGGGGTCGGGTTTCTTTGCGCTCATGACACGTCGCAGTTCCTCGCGGAAGTAAGGCGCCAAACCGTCGTTGTGGTCCACCTTGTGGTAATAAAGTTCGAGAGGCAGCAATTTGAGGCTGTCGCACTCGGCTTGGGTGATGTATCCTGCCTTGACCATCTGCTCAAATACCACATTGCGGCGCTCACGTGTGCGCTCGTTGTAACGCAGGGGGTTGTAGTAAGCGGGGTTCTTGCACATGCCCACCAGGGTAGCGGCTTCTTGAATATTGAGCGTAGAGGGTTCCTTGCCGAAATAGACAAAGGCAGCCGACTTGATGCCCACGGCATTGTTGAGGAAGTCAAACTGGTTGAAATACATCTTGACGATCTCGTCCTTTGTGTAATAGCGCTCGAGCTTGATAGCAATAACCCACTCGATGGGTTTCTGCAACGCGCGCTCAAAGATACCGTTAGATTCAGGCGAATAGAGCTGCTTGGCGAGCTGCTGTGTGATTGTGCTACCGCCGCCGGCACTGGCATTACCCATGATGACACGCTTGATCAACGAGCGTCCCAGCGCTTTCAGGTCAATACCACTGTGGGTATCGAAACGCACGTCCTCGGTCGCTACGAGAGCATTGCGCAAGTGGGGCGACAACTGATCGTAGTCAACATACACGCGGTTACCCTTGCTGCGGTAGAAACGTCCCATCTCCTCGCCGCCTGCGGCATAGATTGTCGAAGCGAACTTGTCGGTTGGGTTCTTTAACTGATCAATCTCGGGAGTGTAACCGATAAAGCCATTGTAGATGAGCACAAACAGCAACACGATCAATCCCATGAAAACACCAAAGCCTGTCCACATGCGCTTGGCAATCCTAGCGCTGCGTGCCGCCAATGATACATTGTCATTCTTTTTACTCATATCAGTAGATGAATTCTGCTATTTTCTTTCTTATTTCACTCAATATTATCGCACACGCAAGTGCACGCACCATATCAACTTGCAAATTTACAACGAAATTTCCTATATAGCAAGATTATTCAAACATAAGTTGCTCGATTGACTGGTGTTGTTGAATGATTTTTTTCACTTTTATCGCATTTTTCAGGTTTATCGCCTTTATCAAGTTTATCACTTTTATCACTTTTTTATCAGATTTATCACCTAAATTTTTGCAGTGGACCAATTTTCTGGTCCAAAACGGAAGTGAGTATTTGGTAGTGAGTTTCATTTTTTATGATTTTGTGCAAAAATAATGCAAGCCCGAAGCAGAAGCACAATCAACCGAGCAAATGCCCCCGGGGATGAAAGGGATCAGCGGATTTTCCCGGTTGGAAATTACAGTTCCTGGAGATTCTTATATGATGGGAAAAAGAAAATGTAGCTTCGCCCAAAATGCCACTCGCTCACGCTCGCAAAAATAGATCACTCTTGCTATTGCATGAGATTGACAGATTTAATAGCCAATAATACTGTGGATTGCGTAAACCTCGCTAAGAAATTACCAGTTCCTTTACTTCGGGTAACTAATTTTACGAGCGCAGCGAGTTGATTTTAGGCGGCTTAGCCGCATTTTCCAAGGTAATGGCAATATATATCGTGAGTGAGAACGAAGTGTGTAGTATGCGGTGATGCAACTTGTTGAAGCTTGCTTCAAGCAATGTTGTGTCACTGCATACTACGATTTGACGCAAGTCAAAATATATATTGACATTACCATTTTCTTTTTTCTCACCAACCAGATAAATCCGTTGATCTAGAAGAGGATGTGTCAAAATGCGCATTGGTAGAGTACAATGCAAAAACAAGAGCAGGTAGAGACGATACTCCTGTATCGTCCGCAGCGTTCTTAGAACGCTTATATTCAAGTAATTGCATAATGCACTACGCTCGTTCCGAGCGTGCGTGGATGTGTCAAAATGCAGTTTGGCAGGGTAACATCTCTTTTGCCCTTGCAGGGCGCATTGATGTTACCATCTGTTTCCCAGGGCGTTGCCCTGGGCTAGTAGCAACATTGCGCTTGTAGCGCGCCGCTATTTGAGACTTTTGACACACCCTCCTACCTCAACTTGATTTCGCATTTTGACACACCCTCGATATGGTAGGCAACCATGCAGGCGTGCCA
>JAGHSP010000130.1 GCA_018065815.1 Candidatus Sodaliphilus limicaballi
GCGGGGATGTTTTTCAACACGTATTCCATATCCACGAGAGCAAATTTTTGAGCATTGGCAGTGAACATGCCTGCCATTACTGCGATTAACGCTAATGCTAATTTTTTCATATCTGTCAAGTTTTAATGTTTGTTGTTGTGTTAGACTGCACCGCAGTCAAATGGTTTAATTTAGAATTCCTGACCCAGGATAAAGTGGAAGTTGCTACCGCCCTTCTTACCCATAACCTCGTCGAAACCGTAACCCCAGTCGATACCCATCATACCGATCATGGGCAGGAACACACGTGCACCGACACCTGCCGAGCGCTTGATGTCGAAGGGGTTGAAGTCCTTCACGGTAGTCCAAGCGTTACCACCCTCGACGAATACCAGGGGATAAATTGTTGCGCTGGTTGAGAGCATGAGCGGGAAGTGAAGCTCGACAACGAAGCGGTCGTAGGCGTAACCTTCCATACCGAACGGCGTGAATGCACCGTTCTCATAACCGCGCAGCGCGATGGTCTCGGTTGCATAGGTATAACTTCCTGACATACCGTCACCGCCCACATAGAAGGTTTCAAACGGTGATTTCAAGTGCTTGTTCCAACTGCCCAGCAGACCGATGTCGGCACGAGTCATGAGCACGAGGGTCCAGCGCTCGCTGTTGTTGAGCGGGGTGTAGGTGCGTGCCTGGAATTTAAGTTTCCAGTACTCAATCCATCGGAAGAGTTCTTTCTTCGCAGCATCGCTGTTGTCTTGTGCCAGGGCTGCCCAGTTCTTCTTGCCGAAGAGTGAGGCAGGAGGTGTGGCGTGGAAACTCAATGAGAACGAGCTACCCTTGCGTGTGTATAGCGGGTTGTCAATACTGTTGCGCGCCAGTGTGAATCCCAGTACGATTGAGTTTGACGTACCGTTGTTCATATAGTACAGGTAATCCCAGTTCTTGAGGTCATAGAGCTGATAGCTCACGTCGGCAGTGAAGGTGAAGTAGTCATCGGGCCACTTGAGTCGCTTACCGAAGCCCACGGTCACACCGAGCATCTGGAGGTATTTGCCGGGGTCATAGGCGTTCTCGTAGTAAGAACCACCACCATAGTTATAGGGGTTGTAACCGCCGTAGTAATTGCTGCCATTGTAGTAGTTGGCGTAATAGTTATTGATATAACTTGTGTACTGGCTGTTGTAGAACTGCGAGTTGATACCTGTCTGGCGGCTGTAGAATGCCGATACCGACAGAGAGTTAGGACGCTTGCCGCCAAACCACGGGTCGAGGAATGACAGACTATAGGCTTGGTAGTATTTCGCATTGGTCTGTGCGCTGATCGACAGTGTCTGTCCATCGCCCTGCGGGATGATGCCCTTGTAAGATGACGGGTGGAACAGGTTCTTGATTGAGAAGTTGGTGAATTTGAGACCGAGTTTCAGGAGCACACCGGTCTGTCCCCAACCTGCCGAGAATTCAATCTGGTCGTTGGCCTTTGATTCAAGTCCCAGAACGATATCCACGGTTCCGTTCTCCTCGTTGGGCTCGGGGCGTATATCCATTTTCTCTGGGTCGAAGTGTCCGCTCTGTGCAATCTCACGAGCCGAGCGCATGAGGTCGTTCTTTGAGAACAAGTCACCGGGGCGCACACGCAACTCACGGCGCACAACCTTCTCATACAAGCGGTCGTTACCATTGATAATTACCTTGTTGATGCGTGCTTGCTTACCCTCGAACATGCGCATTTCCAGGTCGATGCTGTCACCGGTCACCTTTGCCTCAACAGGTATGAGTTGGTAGAACAGGTAACCGTTGTTCATATACAGGTTGGCAACTGCGTCTTCGTCTTCTTGGGTGCGCTTGTTGAGCAGTTTCTGGTTATAGACGTCGCCCTTGCGGAAACCAAGCACATTGTCGAGCAGTGAAGTGGGATACACGGTGTTGCCCACCCAGCTCACGTCGCGCACATAGTAGCGTTTTCCTTCTTCTACGGTGATGTGCACGTCCACGGTCTTGTCGTCGTAGTTCACCACGCTGTCGCTCACGATCACCGCGTCGCGGTAACCTTTCTCGTTATACTTGTCGATGATGCGCTGCAAGTCCTCGTCGTAGTCGCTGCGCACAAATTTCTTCTGGCTGAAGAGCTTCAACAAGTCGTTTTTCTCATTGGTCTTCTTCATTGTGCGCTTGAGCTTGCGGTCGCTCATCACATCGTTGCCATCGATGTAGATTTTGTGCACTTTGATTTTCTCGTTCTTGTTGACCTCGATATCCACAATCACCTCGTTCTGCCTGCTCAAGTCTTCGCGCTGTCGCACGGTGCACACAGCCTTTTCGAAACCTTTTCCGGCGTAGTACTTCTCCACAACCTGCTTGATGCGGTTGGCGATGTTGGGTGTCATCTGGTTGCCAGGCACAAGTCCCATGCGTTCAGAGAGATCTTTCTTCTCTCCGCCTTTCATGCCCAGGTAGTTGACCACCGAGATGCGAGGCTGCTGGCGCAGGCTGAACACGAGCCATGCCTTGTCCTCATAGATTTTCTCCACATTGATTTGTATCTTCGAGAACAAGCCCTGACGCCAGAAACGCTTGGCCGCAGTCTTCAAGTCGTCACCGGGTATATCTATACGCTGTCCTATCGACAGTCCGCTGTAACCTATTATGATATTGTCTTCATAGTTGTCGACGCCTTCAACTTTGATGCCCGCGATTTCATACTTCGACGGGGCACCGGTGAACACAATCTTCGGATTGTAGATTGTGTCGTTAACGACCTTGGTTGCGGTCTGGGCTTGCACTGACGACGTGCCCAGGGCTATCGCCGCCACTATAAGATAAATTATCTTGTTTCGCATATATCTATTTTAATTCGTCTCTTTATTGTTTATTTTTGCTCCTGCACCTGCTCGCTGGTCTTGCCGTAGCGGCGTTCGCGGGCCTGAAAGTCTATTATTGCTTCATAAAAATCGTCTCGTCCGAAGTCTGGCCAATACTTGCTAGTGAAGTAAAGCTCGCTATAAGCGATCTGCCACAGCAGGTAGTTGCTCACTCTCAAGTCGCCACCGGTGCGTATCAGCAGGTCGGGGTCGGGCATGTCTTTTGTAGTGAGGTGTGACGATATCACTGTGTCGTCTATGTCACTGGTTGCGAGAGTTCCGCAAGCCACCTTGCTTGCGATTTCCTTGCACGCTTCCACCATTTCCCAGCGCGAAGAGTAACTCAATGCCAGGCACAGCACCAAGCCAGTGCAGCGGCTAGTGTCGTCTATGCATTTGAGCAATCTGTCGCGGGCAAACTGTGGCAAGCGGTCCATGTTGCCTATCACCGTGAGGCGCACGTTATTCTTGATCAAGTGCGGAGTTTGCTTCTCGATCGAGGTCACGATGAGGCCCATCAGCAAGTCCACCTCGGCTTGCGGGCGGTTCCAGTTCTCGGTCGAGAAGGTGTATAGCGTGAGGTATTTCACCCCGAGCTCGCTAGCAACTTCTGTGATGACGCGCACCGTCTCCACGCCATTCTCGTGGCCGAACGAGCGGTTGTGGCCGTGTTCTTTGGCCCAGCGACCGTTTCCGTCCATTATCACTGCCACGTGGCTTGGCATTCGGGTCTTGTCTATTTTTTCTATCAGTGACATATTTGGTGTCTAAATTAATTCGTGATGCTTTTTACACATTAATCTATATAATGGCATTTAACGCACCGTTTGCTGAACTCGTAAGTGACCGAAAACATAGCAAACGAATACCAGTCGGTGTTCTTTGCGATGCCGTGTCGCACTCCGTAGAGGTCGGTCAGGTTGTCTATCTTGTCGCCAAATGACTTGCGCATCGTGAACTCGAAGCCCAAGTTGAGGCGTTCTTTTAGCTTGTATTTCACACCCACACCCAGAGGGAGCGACAGTGCCACGTTGGTATGGCCCGATGTGCTCGACATCACAGCGCCCAGGCCCACAGTCATGTAGGGCGACAGGCGTTTGTAGTGCTTATAGGTGGGACCCGAGCCGAAGTGGAAGAAGTTAAACTCCACCTGTCCGCCCAGGTCGTAGAGCGAGGATTTGAACTCGTAAGGGGTCTCAACAGGGAACTTGGTGTCAATGTCGGCGCTGTTTCCGCTTATGCTGGCGTAGTTCAGGTTGCCTTTCACTGCCCAGCGGCTGTTGATGATGTAGCGGAACATGCCACCGCCTGTGATGCCGGGGTGTTTCCACATGTTGCTGTTATTGACATCGCCCAGATATCCGGTCATACCCAGCGAGGGACCCACCTCGAAACGGTAGTCCTGCGCACGGCATTCCAGCATCAGCAATGATGCCACAGCAAGTAATATGACAAAAATCCTCTTCATTAAATCTGCTTAATATAAGGGTCTGTAAGTGAGACGGGTGATTGTGCCCTTCCACACGTTGTTAAGAAGCATGCCGTGAGCATCGCTGCCGCCCACGATATACAAGTAGGGTACTTCCCACTCGGTGATGGGTTTCGCAATGCGTGACGGAGCTTTGAGGCTCATGGTCTCGGTGCACACAAATCCCAGCGCGCCGCTGAATGCGGGCATGTAGTCGGGCAGCTGGAGGCTTGTAGCGGCCGTTGTCCACGTGATGCCCAGGTTGCGAGATGTGTAAGTCTTGCGGTTGAAAGACCCATCGGCGAGGCGACCGCCCATCACGAGCCAAGAGTTTTTCTTGGTCGCAACTTGGGTCACATTGTTCAGTTCGTAGGTGCAGTAGCTCACCAGCGTTGCTCCGGTAATAGCAGGCATCGAGTTGTTGACGTTAGAGTTCATCTTTGCCCAGATGCTGCCGTCGTAGCCCCATGTGGCGTTGCTCAGTTTGCCATGCTCATCGGTGCCTCCCACCATGATTGCCACGGGATTGACAGCCCAATCGTTAGACACGACCATCATCTGGCTGTATCCTTCCACGGGGAAGCCTTCGGGTGCCTTGGCAGGGGTGAAGTCGGCACGGCGGGGATACTCGTCGGTGCACAAGGTGCCGCTGGCACGGGTCAGACCTAGCAGGCGGTCGCCATAGGCTCCAAGCACAGAGGTCCACACAGCGCCTGTCGATGTCCATGTCTTGGCATCTTGCGAGGCATACAGGTTGCCGTTTTCATCAAGCACATACATGGCATCGGTTGTGGCAGTGAGACTTCCCTCCACAGGAACGAAAGGCAGTTCAACCTTCTCGGTTGACCATTTTCCGGCGGGTGTCGGTGCAGTGCACACATATCGGCCGTTGCTGTTGTTCACAAGACTGTAGAACTGGTCGTTGAATTGAACCATACCCAGTGCGTAATTGCTGTCGCCGGCAGCGGGAAGGTCGCGGCGCTCTGTCATGGGGAATAGCAGTGTGTCGGGGTTCTCGTTGTGTACGTTCACATTCACATCGTAGGTCACGATGTTCTGGCCGTTGGCCGAGGTCACCTTGAGCACCACCTTGCCAGAGAAGTCGATGCTATCGGTCGATGTGTCGCTATAGTCGATGGTTTTCTCTTCCTTGATTACCTCACCGTCGCTCACCACAAATTGTGCCTTGTTTACCGATGTGCCGAACTGCATAGACACGAGCAACTTGGTCACGTTGGTGCCCTTGGGCAATGAATCGACGTTATAGACCAACCCCTTCTCCTGGTCGATCACAAAGTGAACAGAATCCAGGTTGGCAAGCACTTTGACATTGGCCTTTAGCGCGAAATGGGTGAGTTGTGCGCTCGTGGGGCTTGTGCTGTAAATTGTGGTTTGCGACGGTTCGTTTTTACTGTCTTTACACGACGCAATACTGAGCGACAGTAGAGCCGCAAAGAGCGAATATAGTAGGTGTTTTTTCTTCATCTGTATTTATTGCTTTGTTTCAAACTGCAAATATAAATAAAATTTTCCGTGCACGCGTTATATTCCATAAGCAATTTAAGACAATAAAGCACTCGAAGCACTTTTTTACGCCTTTTTAACGCATTTGCTATCGTTTTTGGGCTCATTATTGTCCGGAATTGGTTTTTTTGATGTAACTTTGGCATCTCAACATTCAACCTTGATTTTATGAACGTCAATCAAGCATTAGCCCACATCAAGGCCGAATTGTCGGCGGTCATGGACGCAGGCGAGTCGCAGGCCGTAGCGCGCATGATGATGAAGCACTACATGAACTACGACCCGGTCGATATTATCTTGCGGGGCGATAGCGTCCTGCCTGATTTTGTGCCCGAGAAGATTGAATCTGCACTTGCGCGACTCAAGCGCAACGAGCCCATCCAGCACGTCTTGGGCAAGGCGTATTTCTGTGGACGTGATTTTACAGTAACGTGTCACACGCTTATTCCTCGTCCCGAGACCGAGCAACTGGTGGATATGATTGTGGACGAGAATAAAGCTAGCGACTTGCAAGTGCTTGATATAGGCACGGGTAGTGGGTGTATAGCTATTTCGCTTACACTGGCAATGAAGTTTGCTCGCGTCACTGCAATCGATATCTCGGCCGAAGCTCTTGCTGTGGCTGAAACAAACGCAAAAGACAATAAGGCAAAGGTGGATTTTATTCAAGCCGATGCGCTCCATTTGGCTGACTTGGGATGCGAGCCTCTTGATATCGTGGTGAGCAATCCGCCCTATGTGTGCGACAGCGAAAAATCCTTCATGGAACCCAACGTCCTTGATTATGAGCCTCACGCAGCACTCTTTGTGCCTGACGACGATCCGCTTCGTTTCTACAATTCCATAGCAAGGTATGCGCTCCGCGCGCTCAAACCCGGGGGCAGACTGTACTTCGAGATCAACCGCCAGTTTGGCAACGAAACAGCCGCGCTGCTCACCCGCCTGGGATATGAAAATGTGGTCGTCACCCGCGACTCATTTGGCAACAACCGCTTCGTATCGGCAACAAGATAAACAGGCGGTAATTATAAAAAGTTGAAAATATTTCATTATATAGAATAGATTTTGTATCTTTGCACAAACAATCAGATTAATTACCAAAGAATAGCCATAAGTCATGAAACAAATAGACTTGCTCCTTGCAGAGAAACTATTGAGAATCAGTGCGATTAAGTTACAACCCACACTTCCGTTTGTATGGGCATCGGGATGGAATTCCCCCATCTATACCGACAATCGTCGCACGCTTTCTTACCCCGACGTGCGCAACTTCATCAAGGTGCAACTCTCACGCATCATCATGGAGAACTTTGGCGATGCCGAGGTGGTGGCTGGCGTTGCAACCGGTGCAATCGCGCAGGGTGCTCTCGTGGCCGACACGTTGAACCTGCCTTTTGTTTATGTGCGCTCTACACCCAAAGACCATGGTTTGGAAAACCTCATCGAGGGCAACATCAAGCCCGGGCAGAAGGTGGTGATCGTTGAAGACCTTGTCTCTACCGGCAAGAGCAGTCTCAAGGCTGCGCAGGCTGTTAAGGATGCTGGAGGAGAAGTCGTGGGTATGGTTGCAATCTTCACTTACGAATTCCCTGTGGCGACACAGGCGTTTGAAGATGCTGGTGTCAAACTGCTCACTATCAGCAACTACACAGCAATGATTCAGGCAGCGGTAGAGACCAACTACATCAAGGAGAGCGACATCGAGACACTGCACCAGTGGCGTGAAGATCCCGAGCACTGGGTTCCCGCTGGTATGACTATTGACTAATCTCTATTTATAGAAAACCGAGTAAATGGACAAATTCAAAAGCGATGCACACTGCATCAACACTAGCATAAACACTGTGTTCAGCAAACTCTCTGATCCCAGTCTTTACAAGAAACTCATCGACGAGAACGCCGACCGCCTGCCCGAGGAGGCTCGCAAAAACCTCGACAAACTCAAGTTTGAGGGCGACCACATTGACATCGAGAGCCCCATGGGAGCCATTTCTTTTGGCATCAACCACGCGGCAACTGTGGCACCCAAGGAGATTGTGTACTCGGCGCTCAACTCGCCAGTGAAATTCAACCTCGTGATCAAGCTCAAAGAACTCTCGGAAAATTCAACCGAGCTTGTTTCGATTCTTGAAGCCGACCTGCCATTCTTTGTCAAGACAATGGTAAGCCCGCAGATCACCGAGGCTGCCAAGCAGTTCGGCAAAGTGCTGGCATCGCTCCCCTACGACACGCTTTGACCAGGTGTTGCACCTGTGGCGTGGGTCTAGGTACCGCTAGATATCATACATTATGTTTTTATAGATTGTAGATTTTGTGAGGCGTCGCTGCGAAGTGCCGTCTCACTTTTTTCTTGCAAAAGATGCTGGCCGCCAGGGTGTTAAACGTCGCCCAGTTTTTACTATTTAGTTCCTCTTCCACAAAAAAACGGACTCTGATTTTCAACTACTTATGATTTTGTTATATAGAAGACACAAAGAGTTTTCTTTTTACTGAAAGAAATTAACCGAAATTAAAAGAAATTTTAGGCAACTATATACTATTTGACTCCGAGATGCTTAAGAA
>JAGHSP010000101.1 GCA_018065815.1 Candidatus Sodaliphilus limicaballi
TTGATAAGTAAAAAATGTAAAATCTGATTAATCTGAAATAAAATTCCCTTATTTCTGTTTCTGTGGTTTATTTGATTTGATGAACTCGTCGATGTTGGTGGCGTTGAGTTTGCGGGCTATCTGCACGCGCTTGTTATAGACTGTTCCCAGGCTTTTGTACTTCATGCACACCATGATCACTGTGCGTGAGAACCCGCAGCAGTACAGGGCGAGGAAGTTGATTTCGTCGTCGCGCAGAGTGCCTCCGGCGGCTTCCTGGGCCTTGATGAGGATGCCGTCGTGCAGGTCGTTGGCGATTGACTGGATGTCTTTGAGGAATGACTCGCTGTTGCCGTCGCTCACGGCCATCATGCTGTTGAACTTGGCGGCAAACTTCTTCTCGTCGTACTCGTAGGACCACAATATGAGTTGGTGCAGGTTCTTGATCTGCTCGTCGATGATGTTCCTGATTTCATTCACTTTGCGTGTGCTCTCGTCGGCCTCGGTGAGCTTGTTTTCATACAGGTGCAGGGTGCTTTGCATTTCTTCAAGGCTGTGGAGCGAGTTGTCAAGGTCGGCTGTTAGCAGCTCATATTCGTTTTGCTTGATTTTGAGCCGGTTGCGGTAGCGCAGGGCAAAGAGTGCAATGACCAGTGCGGCAATCACGATGACGGCGGCGCCCGTCAATGTGCGGTGCAGCTCGGCTTGCAGCGTCTGGCTGCGTAGCTCGGCCTTCTGGGTGTCGTAGTTCTTCTCCACGGCCAGCAGCCTGTGGTTGAGGCTGCTGATGAGAATCGAGTCGCCCATGTCGTTGGCTCGGTCGTAGTACCACCGCGACAGGGCGTCGTTGTGGCTCGCTTTCTCAATCTCCGACATGGTGTTGTAGTACCACATGATGTCGGCCGTGGTGGTGCGTTCGGGTGAATTGTCCACGACGATTCTTGCCGAGTCGATGTGCCCCATGTGCAGGTGGCACAGAGCCAGGCAGTAGTGAGCCCGCGGATGTGTCTTGATGCCTTGCGCAGCATCGAGCGCCCGCAGTGCAAGTGACTTGGCGGTGGGGTAGTCCTTAGCTATCTCGCAGTAGTACTCGGCGAGTTTGAACAGGTTGCTGAACTTCTGCCGCTGGTCTCCCATGCTGTCGGCAAGAGTGATGGCATTGTTAAGGTACAGCACAGCGCTGTCGCCTTTGCCCTTGATGTTGCGGTAGATGGTGCCAAGCTGGCTCAGGCAGGCGAGTTTGGAGTGCTTGTCGTTCACTTGGTCGAACAGAGGCAGCGCCTCGCGGTATTTGTCCACGGCGATGAGGTTGGCTCCCACCACTTGCTGCTGGTAGATGTGTCCCAGCCGCAGTTTGGCCTGCGCACAGGTGCTAGGGTTGTCCTTCTGGGCAATGTCCTCGGCTTTGTGGAGGCATTCCACCGCCTTGTCGAGGTTGCCGATGTCCTCGTTGACGCATCCTTGCAGCAGCAGTGCGCGTGCGTGGCGCGAGTCGTTGCCGCTGCGTGCATAGTGGTCCACAGCTATGCCTATGATGCTGTCGCTGGCGATGGCGCGGTTGCTGTTGAGTCGGGCTTCGGTCATGAGCAAGGCGTGGTAGGCCTTGTCGTCATCGTTGAGCCCGTTGGCAGGCAATGCTTTGAGCTCTTTCAGCGCTCCGTTGCTGTTCCCCTGCGCGAGCAAGGTGTCGGCCAGCGCCAGGCGATGAGCATAGTCACCGCCACCACATGAATGCAGCGACAACACGGCGGCGAGCGCCACGACTATATGCAGCAGTTTCTTTATCACGTTGCAAAGTTACAAAAAATCGTCAGTTCAGCAAACGCTTTATTTTTGCGGATTGAAGGTGATGGGTAATATATATGGCATGTCTTGCACCTCACCGCGGTAACTGCCGGGAATGAAGCGGGGAAAAGTCTTACACACTCTCACGACTTCCTCGTCAATTTCCGGGTGAACCGACCGCACTATCTTGATGTCGGTGACATCGCCCGTCCGGGTGACGGTAAACTGCACGATGACCTTGCCGCCAAACACCTCGCACGTTTGGGGATAATGAAAATTCTTTACTATATACTCTATAAGGGCATTCTCCCCTCCGGGAAACGAGGGTCTCACAATGTCGCCGTCAAATGTGGCTTGCCTCTGCACTGCGTGGTCATAGTCGGCACGGATGCTTTGCACCCGGCTGCTGCAACTCATGCACAACATGGCTATGAATATATAGATACAACTTTTCATATATTGTCATTCTGCAATTGCTAATTCAAAATCCCTATATGTGATTTTGTTCTCAGAGTCAATGTTAAGTTCAATTTCGTTTTCAGCGCATTGGTACTCTTCTTTCGAAATCCATAGGGTGTTTTGTTGGGTGCGTCCTGTTTTGTTAAATAGACGGTCAACGGTTGCAGGAGATGTGGCATAGCACCACTTGTCGCCCAACTTGCACGCTCCATATACACTATCCATGGGAATACCGTGTTCGCCATGATAGGTTTCTAGCTTGAGATTACACACGAAATCGTATGGCCTATTGGGATCTTCCGATTCGACCCACGCGGTATCAGGGGTTTCAAGGCACTTGATGTAAAAGGCGTCGGCATCATTGAACTCCTCAAGGTTGGCGCTATCGAGGATATTAGCCAGTGCTTTGCCCACAGCAGGGTCTTTGAATTCAAGGACCTCGGTTTGCACGTCAAATTTGTTGCTGCAACCCGCAAGGCACGTCATCAAGATTATTGCATAAAGGAGATGTTTCATAGCTTTAAATTGCCAAATTCTTTCGGTTATACCGTGGTTTTTGCTCGCTTGTTGCTGTTCTGCTGTTAGGACTTTATTTTCTCCCACTCGGCAGTGAAAGTGGAGGTGATAGCATCGTCGTTCAGGTCAAACAACGCTCGTGTCTTGTCGTCAATCTCCATAGCATGCTGGTTGTCGCGCACGTAGTTGAGCACACGTTTCATCACGGTGATATATCCTTTGAGGTCTAGCTCCTTGACTTTGTTCTCGATACAATAGTCGACGATTGCAGCCATGAAGGGTGACGCATATTGCGACATCGACATCTCGCTGCTCAATGTGAGCGACACATCGCTGGTGTTGATAGTCCACATGATGAGAGCATGGTTAAACTTGGTGCGCAGTGCGCTCACGCTGTCGTAGGGGGCGGTGATGAGCCAGTCGGCAATCTGCTTGATGTTGCCACGATGTTTCTTGCACCCTTTGTCATCGCTTAATTCCTGGGTCGATGGCACATCTATACGAGCTGCCACATGGGTGCGCAGGCGTGGCACGCCGCACAAGTCTTTGTTTTTTAGCTTATTCTCATTGTTGAACCAGTCAATAAACGCTTTGATGCGTGCAGCGCATGAGTCATTGCTCCACATAGGTGTCTCGTTTCCGATTGCCAGCAGCCACATGTTGTAACCTTCAAGGTGGCCTGCGGCAAGGGCTTCGCGCTGTAACTTGAATACGGGCACATCATAGTAGTCGTGGCATGTGGTGTCCATGTGCTCCGTTGCCCGGCAGCGCAGTTGCATCACATCGTCTATACTCATCTCGCTGCCTGTATAGGGAATAGCATTGAGCACTGTCGAGTTTTCAAATTGCCAGTTGTAAGGCACATCGCAGTCGTAGCTTGCGTTGCGTGGCATTGTGATGTTGTGGGTGAGCGAAACTTTCATAGAGTCGCCATCGCTCTTGATGTTTTCTCTGTAAATGTCATATATGAGTTTGCTCATTTCCTTGATGCGGTTCTCGTTGTCACGCTCAAGCACGATGTAGTTCTCGGCATACATGATAGCCCACACAGGGTCGTAGGTGTTACTGAATATGTTGGCAAGTCTATAATATGCCGGTGTATATACAGGATTGAGTGCTACCGACTGCTCAAAGTAGTCCACGGCTTTGTCGTAATCTTGTGCTGACATCGCCATGTTTCCCATCTCGACCAGCAGGCGTCCCGACTCGGGGAATTTCTTGAGCCCCTGGTTGTAGATTTTCAAGGCTTCGTCACGCTTCCCCAGGTAGTCAAGCGTGTTACCGGCTGCTACATAAGTGTCGGCGGTGGCATTGGGCAGTTTGAGCATGCGGTTAGTCCACACCTCGGCTTGGTCATATTGTTTTGCGACCGTGTGGGCATACACAATCTCGTACATAATGGTTTCGCTGCCGGGGTACTTCTTGTCGAGCATTGTGAGTAGTTCGATTGCTTCGTTAGGCATGCCGTTGTCCATGAAGTGGATTGCCGCGTCCATTTTCTTGCGATCTTGCTCGCTCATCTCGTCCCTGGTGATTGCCAGCGCGTTGGCGGTTGTCAGCATCGCCAGGAGAGTGAATAGTGCGGTGAGGAAATTTAAGTGTCTCATAATCGTATTGGGGTTTCGTGTAAATTCTGGTTGCAAAGTTAACCCTTAATAATTTTAGGTGCAAGTAAATGGAGGAAAAAACGATATCATTTCCTGTGTTGCAAAAAGCTGATATATAGGTGTATAGAAAAATATTTTCTAATTAGTGCGATATTATCGTGTTTTTTAGGGCACTATTGAGAATTGCCAAATTCTTTCGGTTGTTCCGTTGCTTGGTGTGAAAAAGTTTGGTTTTGCGTGATAATAGTAGTATCTTTGCATCATGATGCGACGCGTTGTGATATTGCTTGTGCTTGCACTGGGTGCAATAGCTGCGTGGGCTTGCGAGAAGAACGACTCAACAAGGCTCACGTTTGGCAAGACTATGCACGACTTTGGCGAGATAAGCATGCACGCCGGCAAGATCATGTGCCAGTTTGAGTGCGTGAATAATAGCGATAGCTCCGTGGTAATCCTTGGTGTGCTTGCCAACTGCGGGTGCACAACCCCCATCTATCCCAAGGACCCTATTCAGCCTGGTGCCACAGCCGTGGTTCAGGTAACCTACGACACCACAGGCCGCCCCGACGGTGAGTTTGAGAAAGAAGTGGTGCTTCACACCACAGCCCCCAAGCCGCGCATTGCCCTGACCGTGCGAGGCCACGCCGTGCGTTGATAGGGGGCATAGTGATAATTACATATTTTCTATTTGTTCCCTCGAGAGCTTGGTGTAACGCATGATTTTCTCAATGGATTCTCCGTCTTGAAGCATCGCGCGTGCCATCTCAAATGCTTTTTCTTCACGTCCCTCAACAAGTCCCTCGGCACGTCCTTCAACAAGTCCCTCGGCGCGTCCCTCGGCAAGTCCTTCGGCACGTCCCTCGGCGCGTTCATTTCTCATCACAGAGAGATTCGTGCGATATGAGTCAAGGCTGATGTTGTAGATTTCGCGTTCTTGCTCGGTCATGTTGACCAACTCCGAGATATTGCCTACCTTGCTGAAGATAGGGCGTTGTGCCTGGAAAGGCATTGGTGTAGTCATAGTTTCCATATTTGCCAAATTGTACAGCCAATAATCCATGTAGGTTTTGCAGTCAGATTCTTGCATCTTGCGGTAGCCGGGTAACTCAAGAGTAAATGCTTTGAGATTTTCGTTGAATATCTCACCCGTCTCATTCACTTTCATCTGGATAGTACGAATAGACTGTGGTTTGAATCCTTGAAGGTGAAAATTAATGAAGAACACGCCATATACAGGGGTGAGTTTATAATCCCATTCAGTGTTCCCTTTCTCAGCCTGAGAAGAAATGCTTCGCGAGAGATAATAGATGATACGGTCTGAAAAGTTGAGTTGACCTTTATTCTGCATCTCGACAATCACCTCGCTGCCATCATCACATGTGCAGCGCAGGTCATAGATAACGCCACGCTCATACTTCGTCAATCCCAACTCGTCCTTGTCAAGAAATAAAACATGTGCGATAGGTGATTTAGGCTCAAGCAGATCGTTAAGGAATGCAATCATCACATCCTCATTTCCAAAGATCTTCTTGAAACCGAAGTCCGTAAGAGGGTTTATGTATCTTGGAGTATTCATATCATTCTCAAAAATTGTGTTGTTTCAGTAGATAACCGACTTTGTGGGCAAAGATACAAAAAAATACATAAATAACGCACAATAAAGCCTCCGAACAGTCGTTTTGCAGATTATTTAACATATTTCTGCTATTTAGGGTAACTACTCAGTTATGGGATTATCTCTCGCAGATCTCGCGGATGACGCAGATTTTAATTTCAGGAGGATGATTTCGTAATAAACGTTGGTTCAGGGCTATAGCTGAGTAGTTATAAGTATTCAGCTATGAGATGGTACCCTGTAAAAGCAACCGTCCAGCAGGACCTTACGCCATTGTGGGCGCATGGTATCCTGCCGGACGGTATAGGTCTAATTTCTCCTTCTTCGTATAAAGGATGCTTATTTTGATTCAGCTTGGACAGCCCGGACACTTATGCCAAACATACGTCCCATGTCGTCCAATTTAGCGCCTGTTGTTTGGTTATGCATGCATTCCAATGCAAACGCGCCGGTGTTGTATTTCGTGCTGAGCGAAGTAGACCAGTAGTAGCCACGCCAAAGAGTCAAGTATCCATCCGGTGTCTTAAACTCGTATTGGTTTGCCTTGTCAGTTTGGAAACGGTAGCTAGTGGCTGGTAAGAAAAGTTTGTTACCGTTGACCTTGCTCGTCGTTTCAAAGCCATTAACGCCAGAATCTTTATAGTTGGTTTTCCATTTCCATTTCCATTTGCAACAGGCAGCCAAAAGCTCTAACTCTTCTCTTGTGGGCATGCGCCAGCGGGGCCCCAATTAGCAGTAGCTGCATCGTCTTCACCTTCAAGTACAGTCTTGTTGTCGACAATGCCATAGGATGGATCGGTACAGTATTTGATCATGCTGTCATTGGTGCCGAAGCATAATCCGTAATCTTTCCAGTCAAAATTGTGTTTTTCGTCCCGGTCGTACCCTTTGGTCTCGCCCCAGGCAAAGTACAAGCCATCCTCCCAGGGATTGCTGGCTCCCACGTTGCAGGTGGCCCACATCACGTGCCCGGGCAAACCCATGTCAACATATTCACGACCATATTCATCCTTACCAGAAAGATCTGGTTTCTTGCCTTCTGCAGTCACTGTTGTGGCGCTAATGGCAAACATCAACAAAAAGAAAAAGATAATCTGTTTCATGTTTTTCTATTTTAGTTTTTATTTGAAAAACTGGATAAGTCGCGGACAGGCCGGATACCAAACCCAAGGTAACGTAGACTGAGGGCACTATATATGGTACTAGATGTACCGACATCCTTAATGAATATATTATAGGCCAGATTTTTATAGGCCAGATTTTTTTCGCTGCTCGGTAAGAGGGAATTTACCCAGTAATGACCGCAATAGCACGCCCAGTCGATGTCACTGCCGTCTTTGTAACAGTTCGCGGGCAGGAAAATTTTGGCCCCGTTGCGCTTGCTAGTCCCTTCAAAGCCTTCAACACCAGAACCTTTATAGTTCCTTTTCCACTTCCATTTGCAATATTTGATTAATTCCACCATCTCCTGCTCCGTGGGCATGTGCCAGCCGCCACCCCAGTTGGCAATAGCAGCGTCATCGGTGGCATCAAGGACTGTCTTGTTGTCGACAATGCCATAGGATGGATCGGTACAGTACTTGGACATGCTGTCTTCACTGCCGTTGCACCACTTGTAGTTCTTCCAGTCAAAGCTATGGTACTGGTCCCTGTCGTACCCTTTGGTCTCGCCCCAGGCAAAGTACAAGCCATACTCCCAGGGAGAAGATGCTCCCACGTTGCAGGTGGCCCACAACACATGACTGGGCAAATCAAGGTCAACAAACTCGTGACCATTTTCGTCCACAAAAGTATAATCTGGTTTCTTGCCTTCTGCTGTCCCTGTTGTGGCGCTAATGGCAAATACCAACAAAAAGTAATAAGTAATCTGTTTCATGTTCTTTAATTCTAATTTTTTATCTAACTATTCACAATAATGAGTTGTGCTGTCTTCATGTAGCCTCTTCATTGAAGCAACTCCTTATTTCGATACAACACACACAGGACGGACACAATGCCCAAAGTAACGTAAAGTGCTGCCAGAACCTATGAATGAAAAATTGAAGCTCATCCAAAAGGCTTCGTTGGCTTTGCTCGCGTCGAGCGAATTTAGCCAGTAGTCACCGC
>JAGHSP010000337.1 GCA_018065815.1 Candidatus Sodaliphilus limicaballi
ATGTATAGGTGTGTTATACAGATTCAAGGATAGAACACATCTTAAAATCGCCTCGACATAATTATAGCCCTCACCTACAATAATATATAAATAAAACAAACCGATGCGTTTCGCACCGGTTTGTTTTATTATAGAGGTTTGTAATCTCAACGGATTATTTGCCGAGGATGATGTTGATGAGCATGTTTGCATCGGTGATGTCAACTTCGCCGTTGCCATCTACGTCGGTACGTCCTTCGTATATGTCAGCGTCTTTGCCGAGGATGATGTTGATGAGCAGGTTAGCATCGGTGATATCAACCTCGCCGTCGCCGTTAACGTCACCCTTCAGGAAGTCGGGCTTGTCGGGCACGTAAGTTGCACCTGTAACGCCATAAGCTTCAACGTCTTCAACTGCGTATTGAACAGTCTGTGTCTCATCGGCAACCTTAACGCACTTGATACCGCTCTTGTGGAGAGGATTCTCTGCGTCAAATGCTACACTGTTGGGGAGAGTTACGTCGTCAGCGCTCTTGGGAGCGATGTAAGCCCAGTAAACGTTCTCGCCGTCGCCAGTGATCTGTGTAACACCAGTAACCTCGTCGCCGTCACCTTCCTTGAGTACGGGAGCGTTGTCAACGAGAGTTGCAGCAGCCATGCTCACGCCTTCGGCAGCATCGCCCTTCGCGTCGTCGTCATAGATAGCCTGCATAGGGAGACGATAGATACCGGGAACAACAGTTGTGCCGTTCTCCTTGTCGCCCTGGAGGAAGAAGTAGAGATAACCATTCTTCTCGTCGATGTAGAAGGTAGTGATCTGGTAGCCCTTGAGGGTGGGTTTGAAGTGCTGAGTCTTGCCAGCGCCACCGTCGGGATAGATGTCATTGTAAGCACCGCCGTTGCGGAAACGATAGATACCGAAGCCGTTGAACTTCTTACCTACCCAGTAAACGTCGCCCTTCTCGGCATCAACAGTCTTGGTGAGGCCTGCGCCGATAGCACCATAAGACCACTGGTCGCTGTAGTAGGGGAGCCAGTTGTTCTGGAAGAAGAAGGGCTGTTCGCCGTAGAGACCTACTGCATCAGCGCTCATCTCGTGGATACCCACGTTGCGGTCGGCGATGTAGATCTTGTTGAGCTCTTTGTCGATAGCCATTGAGAAGGGATCCTGGAATGCCTCGTAACCCACGTTGTTGAGCACGGTCACGCGGTAGAAGATGCCGTCGGTGTTGTTAACATAGAAGAGCTGACCGTCACCAGCACCGGCAGTGGGGCTCTGATAGCGGAAGTTCTTACCAGCGTCGGCAACGTAGATGCGGTTCTTGTAGCTAGCAAGGCTGAAGGGGTGAATGCCTGTTTCGAATTGAGTGTCGATAACGTCGCCGTCCTCGCTCTTATACATGAGCTTGCCGTCCTTGGTAGCGAAATAGAGACCAGTGGGGCAGCCGAGGCTTGAACCGCTAGCCACGATAGTGGGATCAGCAATCACGTTGAGGTATTGCCATTGCTCGGCAGCCTTGAATGATTCAACTGACTTTGCAGCAACCTTACATTCAACTTCGCTCTGAGTAGCGGCGAACACGCCGTTAGCCAGCACGGGAACGTTAGCGTTGAGCACGCGCAGTTTAGCAATGGTTGCGGGTACTGAACCGGGCTCCATGTAGTTCACGTTAGCAGGAATCTCGAGCTCGGCAAGAGCAGCGCAGTTAGCAAAAGCATTCTGCATCACGTTGGTAGTTGTAGTGGGGAGAGTCACGCTAGTGAGAACGGGGCAACCGTTACACAGACCCTGAGGAATCTCGTTGCGGCCTTCCTCGATAACGATTGACTCGAGAGCAGAGTTAGCAAACACGTTTGTGCCCACGTTGACACCGCTCTTGAGAGAGAAGTTCTTAACCTTAGCACTTGCAAAAGCGTTGTTGCCGATTGTTGCAACCGCAGGAACGTTAACCTCCTCATAGGGAGAGTAAGCGAGGCCATAGTTGTCAATGCTTGTCACAGCGGGAGCGTCGAGCGTAGTTGCAGTGATGCCCTTGTGTGCAGTCACGAGCAGACGAGCACCGTCAGCGCTGGTGAGAACGCCGTCGTTTACCGCAAATGCAGCGTTGCCCTCGGCAAGAGTGATTGCAGCGAGAGTGGTGACAGGAGCAAATGCAGCGTTGCCGATTGACTTAACAGTTGAAGGAATTGCGATACCTTCAAGTTTAGTACCTGCGAATGCTTGCTCGCCCACGCTTGTAAGACCCTCGGGAAGAGTGAGAGTGCCAGCCAGCTTGCTGTTCATGAACGCCTGGCTAGAGATTGACTGCAATGAAGCGGGCAACTCGATAGAAGTGAGGCCAGTGTTGTAGAATGCGTTGTTGAGGATTGATGTAACACCCTGGCCCAGCTGAACAGAAGCAAGAGCCTTACAGCCGTTGAAAGTGTTGTCGGCGATAGAAGTCACAGCCTCGGGGAGTGCGATAGACTTGAGGCTTGAGCAACCCTGGAATGCAAGACCACCGATTGTAGCAATGGTGTTGCCCTCGGCAAACTCAACAGTCTCAAGAGCAGTACAGCCCTGGAACATTGTGCCGCTGATAGCAGTTGCATTACCAGCAAATGTGATCTTCTTGAGAGCAGACAGGTTGTGGAAAGGCTGCAAGTTGCTTACATAAAGAGAAGCGTCGATGTCGCGTCCGAAGTAGATTTCTTCGATAGACTTGTTGGCTACGCGAGCCTCATCGGTCTTACCAAATGCTTCGAAGTTCATCTTGAAAGGAGTCTCGCTGTCGGCAAAGATAAGTTTCTTGAGGTTTGCACATCCAGCAAGGTCTTCACTGATCATGGGACCAGCCCAACCCACGGGGATTGTGAGTTCTTCAAGACCAGAGCAACCGTTGAGTGCGCCAGTACCAATAGAAGTAGCAGTCACGGGGATGGGGCTCACCTTGAGGCTAGAGCAACCCTTGAAACTGTTACGAGCGATTGTAACGCAAGTCTCGGGCAACTTGAGAGAAGTCAAGTCCTTGCAATCCAAGAATGCGTTGGCAGCAGTTGCAACAACGGTGTAAGTCTCACCGCCGTACTCAAATGTTGCAGGAATCACGATGTCACCAGTGTAGAAAGCGGTGTCGGCCGGAGTGGTCGCAGTGGCTTTCTTGATGGTGTACTTGGCAACGGTAGCATTGAGCTTGCTAGTGGTATAGTTGATGCCATCCACAGTGATGCTAGCAGCACTGGCAATGGGGGCAACCATGAGGCACATAGCACCTAATGCTAAATTGCGAAGCCATGTTGATTTAGTAATCTTCATGTTCATAGTTTTTAATTTTATAGTTAATAATTAGAGTTGAATTTTAGTCAGTTTATGTGGTAATGGTTTGTTCAAAAGCATAGCAATGCAAATGAACACACAAATATAATAAAAAAATCATTAAGGAGAGTGATTTTTGTGATTTTTTTTCAAAAATAACGTCACAACTGGCAACTGCAAGGGCCTCTGTGGGGGAAGTCGCAAACGGAGCATAGAAAAGACCCGCTTGCTGTGGTGGCAGGCGGGTCTGTTATGACGTAGTGAGTGTTGTGCTCTTACAGTTTGTTGAATGCCTCGTTGATGCTAGCCGCGATAGCAGCCATCTCCTCGGCGGGAAGTTGGAGCTTAGCCTTAGCGAAGTTCATGTCGCCCTCGGTGTTGATGGGAGCCAGGTGAATGTGACAGTGGGGCACTTCGAGCCCGAGCACTGCAACGGCGATGCGCTCGCAGGGCATCACTTGCTTCATGGCAGTGGCCACGCGGCGTGCAAATGCCCAGAGTCCTTGATATTCGTCCTGGTCAAGGTCGAAGATGTAGTTTACCTCGTGCTTGGGGATAACTAGAGTGTGACCCTTGGCAACGGGGTTGATATCGAGGAATGCGTAGTAGTTCTCGTCCTCGGCAACCTTGTAGCTGGGAATGTCGCCAGCAACTATTTTACTGAAGATAGATGCCATAGTCGTGTCTTAGATTGAAATTTTAACGATTTCGAACTGCATCACGCCAGCGGGAACTTGAACCTCCACAACGTCGCCCACCTTGTGTCCGAGCAGACCCTTGGCAATGGGGGTTGTGATGCTGATCTTTCCTTCGCGCAGATTGGCCTCGCTCTCGGTAACGATGGTGTAGGTCATCTCGTTGCCAAGTTTCAGGTTCTTGATAGTCACCTTATTGAGGAGTTGAACTTCGTCGGTTCCGATTTTAGTCTCATCGATGATGCGTGCGTTAGCAACGAGGTTTTTAAGTTCGGCAATCTTTGCTTCGAGCATGCCTTGTCTTTCCTTTGCAGCATCATATTCAGCGTTCTCTGATAGGTCACCTTTGTCGCGAGCTTCGGCAATGGCGCGCACCACGTCGGGGCGTTCCACATTTTCAAGATGTGCAAGCTCGGCCATCTTCTTGTCGTAACCTTCTTTGGTCATGTAGCTAATAGCCATGGTAGTGTTATTTAGGAGTTATTTAGTAAAAAATAGAAGAATCTCAAATCGTTAATTGAGACTCCCCGTGATATTTGTTCACATTTTGCGCTGCAAAGTTAGCAATTTTTTTCGACTTCCACAAATATTACTCAATAAAACCAGGGCAACCGCATCAAAACATGCCAAAACTTCCCGACTTCCCCCACAAAGTATAGTTAGGTTTAGGACCTAAAATGATGGGAAAAAGGAAAAAAACAGATTTTTTTATTTTATGTTTATTTTCAGTTTATTTCAAGCGTAGCGCCATCACCTATTCAGATTGCCTCAGTAAAAAAAGGGCGCTGCGCTTGAAATTGACTAAAAAACAACTAAAAATTATTCTTTTGTCCTTGTGTTCTTTTGTCAAGAGACCACAGATTAAGCAGAAATAAGGGAATTATATTTCAGATTAAGCCAGATTTTCCCATTGATTTGATGCGGGTTGTCAAGAGAAGTTATGCGTCCTATCATGGTTTGATATACTCCATCTGCAACCGTTGTTTGAAAGCTTTCGCTGTCAGACTTTTTGCTTTTCAACTCATATTGTGACTTGCAATGTTCGCAAACATAATCCTTTACAGGCGCATTAGGTTCTGCACGTCTGCTGGAAGTCTCACCACAAATAGGGCAATACATGTTGCGTGCCAACCAATCTTCAGTCAGCACTCTTGCAATCTGGCTTCCGCTTTTGTAATCCTTCTGCCAATGATGTGTTGAATCTCAAATCCATTTCTTATTTCAGAAATTTACGGTTTTCAGATTCTTCAAGCACCTTTATCTGCTGAATTGCCACTTGATTTAGCTTGATAAGTCTCTCCGTTTGTGGCATACCATCGTTGATGAATACGGCATTGAGATTTTCTTGACAAGATAAAGTTTGAATTCCACAGAAATCCATGATGCAAATTCAAAAGCAATATCGGTGCGAGCATAAGTGCCCCCATAACGTCCTGCCATTTAGCATTGGTTGCCTCAATCCATCTCGATGGCGACATCGTGAATGCGTTAAGTCCAGCCTCTTTTCTAAACCCCTCGAATTCGAGGGGGTTAAAACCAGGGTTTTTGCTTTATCTTTTCCAGAGTTGCAGTAGTTTGTGGGCGCTGACTAGTGCTCCGATTGCGGCTGTGGCGATGGAGGGGATGAGATAACCGTTTTCGGCAGTGATTGTCACAATAAGGGTTACAATTACCGCCCATGCTAGCGACAGCATGCAGTTGAGTGACAACCGCAGGCGGTAATGGGTGAAATAGACCACTGCGATGATGAGCGTGTACACTATGTACCACACCGAGAAAGCCCATCCCAGGCCCACGAGCCCCCAATGACGGTAGAAGACGATGTTGAGCCCAAGGCCTGTGACGGCACTCAATGTCTCGGTGATGAGGTATATCTTTCCCGAACCCTTGGCAAGTATCACAAATGCCATGCTCCACGACACTGCGCGGAAGATGATACCCATCATTCCCCATGAGATGAATGGGAGGATAGGGTCGAAGTCGCTGCTGTAAAGGATGTTGACAATGGGACCGCGCAGCAGTATGAATGCGGCTATCACGGGCACCATCACGAGCAGGGCGATGTTGATTTCTTGCGATACAAACACTCTCAATTTCATGCGGCTGGCTGCCACTCGTGCCAAGCGTGGGTAATACTCCATGCCCAGGGCAGTGAGTATGAGCCCGGTGTATTTATTTATTAATGTATATCCTGCTTGATACAGTCCCACTTCGCCTGTGCCCGCACGGTTATTGAGCCAGGCGTTGAAAATATAGGTTGCAAGGATGGTCACAAAGTTGCCGATGGTCATGAAAACCCCCAGGCGCACAAAGTCACGTCCCATGGTGAATGTCTCGCTGCGAGAGACTTTGACGGCGGGATATTCCTTATTGCGCAGCACGATGGCAAAGAACGCATTGGCTACGGCATAGGCGATAATCGACGGCAGCACGCTGTCCTCGCGCAGGTAGTAGAACAGCGGGATTGACACGAGCAGACCGCTCACAGTTCCCAGCACGGTGATGCGGGCAAGTTTCTTGAGTTGGGCTAGCCCCTGGAACACAGCTTGCTCGCCGTTGGTGATAGCCATGAGCAGGACAGCAATGCTGAGAGCCACGAATCCCCAGATGTGGTCTTGCGTGCCAAAGGTGATTTCGCTCAATAGCGGAGCAAGCGCCAGCGTCAATGTTGCTCCCCCCAGTCCCAGCCACAGAGACCACTTGCGCACCACGGCGATGATGCGCGCGATGAGCGACGAGTCACGCTTGTCGGCAGCCTGCGAGATGTCGCGCACACTGCTGCTGCGTATTCCCAGGTTGGTGGCAATGTTGATCATCTCGAGGGCGTTGTTGAACAGTCCGAAGAGTCCCACGCCCACGGTGCCTAGCCACATGGCGACAAGCTTGGTGCGGATGATGGAGCAGATGATACCCATCATCTGGACACCGCCAAAGATGCCCATTGCCTTCATTACCATGCGTGATATGCCGCCTTGCTTACCCATTGTGGTGGTTTAGAGTTTTATTGTGAATACGTTATATGTGATGCCACGTCCGCCCATGCGTGCCTTTTGCTGTGCAAGCCCTTCATTGAGATACTTGCCGTGGTCCTCGCAGGAGATACCGAAGTCGAAGTATCGGAACCCCTCGTCGGCAGCCTGCTTGATAAGGGTGTCGAAAATAAGCGCTAACGCTTTGTGCTCACGCCCTGCGAGCGACGATGCAATGTACTGCGCATGCGCAACTGGACCCGAGTAGAACATGAGCACGCCTGCAATGACCTCGCCATGGAGTGAGGCTGTGTAGAGCTTGATGTTCTCGGGAAAACGTGACTGCAGCAGTCGCATCTCGTCCACGGTGTGCACCGGCTTGGTGTCGTGACGTGTGTCAAGCACATCTTGCAGCACCTGCCAGTAGGCATCAAGGTCGTTGCTTTCACTCACCACAATGCCTGCACGCTGTGCTTTGTTGACAGCACTGCGGTTGCCGCGGTCGAAGCGTATGGGGGCATCCAGGTCGATAGTGGTGGAGATGGTGCACTCGCTGAGCACTGCTCCCTGACGGAAAAGTGCATACATGTCGTCCTCGGCGGGATAGCTGTGGAAGATGTGCGGCACGGGCTTGTAGATGAGTTCGCTCACTCCGTCGCCCTTGAGGAATGTGATGGTTTTTTCCATCACCTGCATCATGGTGACAGCATCGCAGCGGTCGGTCATGAGCCAGCTGCCATAGGTGAGTCCCTGGTGTGAGAACACCTTGTCGCCCACACGGTTGGCGGGCAACAAGGCGATAATCTTGCCTGCGTCCATTGCCACCAGCGAGTAATCGCTGAAGCGGTCGCTGTGGTAGTCCATGAAGCCGCGATGATGCATGAACGAGGCGTTGCGGGTCATCTCCACAACCTCGTCCCATGCTTGCTGCATGCTGCTGTCATATCGTTTGATTTCAATCATTTGCTCTGAATCTTGACTGATGACTTCAGTCCGTTTTTCTTGTCTTTGACGGTGAGTGTCATCTCACCAGCTTGTTTCGTCGATTGCACTGCCACCGCAAGCTGCCCGTGGAAGAGTTTCATAGTGGGTTGCGTGAACACTTCGACCGAGGTAGCGTCGCCGTTGCACACAGCCTTGAACGTGCCGTTGCCCTTGACGTCGAATGTGAGTTGGTCGTCGGCATCGGGGCACAAGGTTCCGTTCTTATCGACAAGGCTCACGGTGACAAAAGCCAGGTCGTTGCCGTCGGCATCAATCACGGTGCGTTCAGGCGACAGTACTAGGCGCGCAGGCTTGCCGGCAGTCTTGATGGCTTGCTCGCCAGCCTTGTTGCCGTTGTCGTCATAGACCACAACCTTGATTTCGCCCGGTTCATATTTGACCTCACGCCAGCGCAGGCGGTAACGGTCGAGTCGGCTCTTGCTGTCCTTGGTGATGCGTCCCTGGCTCTTGCCGTTGACAAAGAGCTCGGCAGCGGGGTAGTCGGTGTAACAGTAAACTGGTGTGACCTGTCCCTCTCGTCCGGGCCAAGTCCAGTGAGGCAGCAGGTGTATGGTGTGGTCCTGCTTGTTCCAGTGGCTACGGTAGAGGTAGTAACGGTCCTTGGGCAGGCCAGCGAGGTCGAGAATGCCGAAGTAGCTGCTGCGGCTGGGCCAGAACTTGTCGTAAGGCGTGGGCTCGCCCAGATAGTCATATCCAGTCCACACAAACTCGCCGATGGTCCAGTCAAAGTCCTCCTGCATGTGCCAGTCGTCGTCGGGCAGATTGCTCCACCAGCATGCCTCGGTGTCATATCCCGAGCATTGACCGTCGTCCCATTCCTTGTTGTTGAGAGGTTCGTCAGGGAACTTATACACGCCGCGGCTGCTCACTGTCGAAGCCGTCTCGCTGCCCAGGATGAACCCTTGGCGCAGTCGGCCTATGGTAGATTCATAACTGCCCAGGTTATAGTTGTAGCCAGGCACATCGGCCACGATAGAGAACCCGCTGTCCATGGCGCCGCCTATCCAGTTGGTGCCGCAGGTGACGGGTCGGGTGGGGTCGAGCGTGTGGAAGAGGTCGATGAGTTTCTTGTAACGCTCGGCGCCCTCGGTCTTGGCCTGCTCGGGAATCTCGTTGCCCGCGCTCCACATCACAATGCTAGGATGGTTGCGGTGGTTGAGCACCAGGTTGGTGACATCCTTGTCCCACCACTGGTCCCACACGAGATTGTAGCCGTTTTTCACCTTGGAGTCTCGCCAAGAGTCGAAGCTCTCGGCCATGACCATGAGTCCCAGGCTGTCGCACATCTCCATCTGTATCGACGATGGCATGTTGTGTGAGGTGCGAATGGCATCGGCACCCATTTCCTTGAGTGCGACGAGTTGGCGCACGATGGCAGCCTTGTTGACGGCAGCGCCCAGCATGCCGAGGTCATGGTGCAGGCACACTCCCTTGAACTTGCGTGTGACACCATTGAGCTGGAAACCATGCTCACGGCTCACTGCAACGGTGCGTATGCCGAACTTCACCTCCTGGCGGTCGAGCACATTGCCATCGCTAGCGAGAGTGAAGATAGCTTTGTACAGGTTGGGCGACTCTGGCGACCACAGGCGGGCGTTGTCCACGGTGATGATGTCGTGGAATGCACCAGTGCCGTCGGCAAGCGAGGTGCTGGTGGCCACGGTGTTGCCGCTTGCGTCAACGATGTTCACTGCCAGTGTGCACTGCGAGTCGCGGTTAGCCACTGCGAGACGGTGTTTGACGTCGATTGTGGCCTTTCCTGCGTCGATGCCTGCTGTTGTGACAAACGCTCCCCATGAGTCGAGGGCAATGTCGCTGTGGGTGCAGTGCAGCGTCACGGGGCGGTAGATGCCTGCGCCGGGATACCAGCGGCTGCTTTCCTCCTTGTTGTCAAGTTTTACTTCAAGCAGGTTCTCGCCGCCGTTGAGGTAGGGGGTAGCGTCCACGCGGAAAGCATTGTAGCCGTAGGGCCATTGCCCTGCCAGCTTGCCGTTGACATAGACGTGGGCGTCGGCCATCGCTCCGTCAAAGATCAGTTCGGCACGCTTGTAACCGGCAGGAACGGTAAACGTGCGCTTGTATGTTCCCTTGCCTATCCAGGGCAGGGAACCAGAGCGTCCGGTATGCTCGGTCGCGCTCTTTTCGCCATTCTCGTGTATCTGCACAATCTGGATGTCCCATTTCTTGTCGAAGGGGCCGCTGATGGCCCAGTCGTGGGGCACATTGACAGTAGTCCACGACTTGTCGTCGCGGGAGAACTGCCATCCCTCGTTGAGACTCACGTCGTGAGCCGCTGCACTGAGGGCAAGAAGGGCTGAGAGTGGTAATGTCAGTTTTTTCATGTTTTATATTTTTTCTATATAAAATCTAGGAAATCTAGAAATTCTAGAAAATCTAGTTTTAATATCCAAAAATATCTTCGAGTGTGATGCGGCGCACGGGAGCGATCTTGCCCAGCGACTTCATGTCTAGTTCCTTCTCGTCGCCCAGTATGAGGTAACGGTAGGGCTTGCGAGCCATTGTGGCCTGCTCAAAGTTGACGAGGTCGTTGAGTGTGAGGCCCTGCAGGTCTTCATAAACCTTCTGGTAGATGTCGTAGTCCAGTCCGCGGCGCTGTGCGTTGACATAGGTGTTGAGCACGCCCATCTTGGTCACGCGGCGGCTAGCGAGTTGCTTGAGGAGTGATTCCTTTGCCAGATTGAAAGCCTTTTCGCTCTGTGGTAAAGTGTCGATGATGCACTTGAACTGGTTGATGCAGTCCATCATCTTGTCGTTTTGAGTGATGACATAGGTGGTGGCATACTCGCTGCGTCCGCGAACACTAGGTTGCGAGTACATTGCCGAAGCGTGGTAGGCAAGACCGCGGGCCTCACGCAGTTCCTGGAACACGATGGTGTTCATGCCTGCGCCGAAGTACTCGTTGAAGAGCTCGATAGTGGCGGCATTCTCGGGTTTCCAGCGGCGAGCCAGGTTGCAGTATTGCGTCATGTAGATGTTCTTTGCATCGTAAGGCGCGAGCCACACCTCGGTGATGGGCGTGTCTTGCGCTATGTAGGGACGGTTGTGCAGTCTTTCGCGCACTTTTCCGCTGGTGTTGTGGTTTGCTGCCAGGCATGACTGCAGGTCGTTGAGAGCCATGGGGCCATAGTAAAGTACGGTGTGCGGCTGTGCGTTGAGGTTCTTGAGCAGGTCGAGCAGTTGCTCGGGCTTGATGTCGCGCAGTTGCTGCTCGGTGAGGATATCGGTATACACATTGCGTGGTCCGTAGATGCCGTATGTGCGCAGGTGGGCCGAGCATTGTTCCTGGTTGGTCTTGGCATCGGCGCGCATCTTCATCACCATGTCCACGAGGCTGCTGTATGCTTCGTTGTCGGCCTTGGCATTGTGCATGAGGTCCTCAATGAGTTTGAGGGCGGCAGGCATGTTTTTGTTCAGGCCGTAGATGTTGACATAGATGTTTTCCTCGGTGATGTTGAGGTTGTAGCCGCAAGCCAGTGAGTAGAGGGCTTTCTTGAAGTCCTCGGCGCTCATTTTGCTTGTGCCTAGGAAGTCGAGGTAGTCAATCGCGATGTCGTAGCGCTTGTCGGCACTGTAACCGAAGGGGAATTGATAGGTGAGAGAGAACAGGTCGTTGTCGGTGTTTTGCTTGTAGAGTAGGGGCTGCTTGCCGTCAACCTTGGTAAGATCCTTGTTGAAGTCGACAAACTGGGGCTGTATGGGCTCGGGTTTGCTGGCAATCACGTCGGCAACAAACTGGCTCTGGAAGTCGCGGTTGCTGGGAATGGGCGTGATGGCGGGTTTGTCAATCTTCTTGGCGATGGTGTCCTCGCCTTGCACCTTATTGACGCACACGAAGTTGTTGTCCTTGATGTGGCGTCGAGCGAAGTCCACGATTTGCTTCTTGGTCATGCCTTCCATGCGAGAGAGCTTGCTAGTGACGTCGTCCCACTTCTTGCCGTTGATGAAGGCGTCAACCATCATGTTGGTGCGTGAGCGGTTGTCGTCGAGGCTGTTGAGGAATTGCAGTTTCTTGTTGTTGACAACGGCGGCGAGCAGATTGTCGTCGAAATCACCGCTGCGCAGCTTAGCAATCTCGCCAAGCACAAGAGTGCGCACGTCTTGCAGCGACTGCCCGTCATTGGGCTCGGCCATTACGACGAGGCTCGAGTAGTCATTGAGCGCATCGGGGAATGCTGTTGCCGACTGCACTTTCATCGTCTGGTTGAGGTTGAGGTCAAAGATGCCTGCGGTGCCGTTGGCAAGCATGTCGGCAATCACCTCAACGGTGTCGCATTGAAGTGAGTTGCCGCGTCCGAAACGCCATGCCATCACAGCAAATTCAGCTTCCTGGCCGGTGACAGTGGTGTCGCTGGGAGCAGCGATGGGTTTGAGGGCAGGATACTCGGGACGGCTGCAGGTGGGGTTTGCCTTCCATGAGCCGAAGTACTTGTCGATGATGGGCATCACCTTGTCGGGGTCCATGTCGCCGGCGAGGCATATCGCCACATTGTTGGGGCAGTAGTAGTTGTTGTAATAGTTCTTGATGTTGGTGATTGAGGGGTTCTTGAGGTGCTCTTGTGTGCCGATTGTGGTCTGCGTTCCGTAGGGGTGTCCTGGGAACAACTTGGCATAGAGGGCGTCATACATTTTCCACTGGTCTTTAGCCAGACCGATGTTGTATTCCTCATAGACGGCTTCGAGTTCGGTGTGGAAACCGCGTATCACCATGTTCATGAAACGGTCGCTCTGGATGCGCGCCCAGTTCTCGACCTCGTTGGCAGGGATATCCTCGGTGTAGCATGTGACGTCGTTGCTGGTATAGGCGTTAGATCCTTGACCGCCGATGGCAGCCATGAGCTTGTCATACTCGTTGGGAATGTTGTATTGTGCTGCCAGTTGCGACACGCTGTCAATCTCGTGGTAGAGTCGTGTGCGTGTGGCGGGGTCGGTGACCTTGCGGTATTGCTCATAGCGTGCCTCGATGTCGTTGAGCAGAGGTTCCTCCTTGCTGAAGTCGGTGGTGCCAAACTGGCGTGTTCCCTTGAACATGAGGTGCTCGAGGTAGTGAGCCAGTCCGGTAGTCTCGGCCGGGTCGTTGCGTGAGCCGGTGCCCACTGCGATGAGCGATGAAATGCGTGGTCTTTCCTTGTTGACGCTCAAGTAAACCTTGAGACCGTTCTCTAATGTGTAAATACGTGTGCCAGTAACGTCGCCCTGAACTGAGGTGAAGTTATACTCCTTGGCATTTAATGCCATAGCACTCACGGCAATAGCCGCAATGATGCAAAATATCCTATTCATAAAGCCAAATTTTTTTCAAAGGTACGAATATTTTGACGAAAACGCAAGTGAAAACGCAAAAACGGCAGGGCAACCGCATCAAATCAATAGGAAAATCTGGCTTAATCTGTGCTGTGCCCTCAGTGTCTTCTATAGAATAAAAAGATAAGTAGTTGAAAATCCGCATTTGTTTTTCGGTAGTAAGGGACTAAAAACAAAAACAAGAAAAAACGTTTTGCGAGCAATGTGTCTCTACGAGCCACTGATGCTTGTTGCGGCCTTGGCCTTATGAGAACAAGTTCTCAGCGCCCAATCCCGTAACAATCATCACCCTGCGAGATTGCTTGCTCGCAAAACCGAAAAACACCGCTTCTATATAACAAAATTCCAACGAGCATGAGTCTAACCACAATTTACAAGCTCTAACTCCATGCGTTCCAGTCGCTTCTGAAGATACATAACC
>JAGHSP010000444.1 GCA_018065815.1 Candidatus Sodaliphilus limicaballi
AAATTAATTGATAAAATTGTATCACATTTCAAGGCCTCACACAACGCTATCATTCATTCAATCAACCGATTAACGAACGACAGCATCGCATTAAGCCACAAAAACAGTGCAAAGATACAAACTAATTTCCTAACTACCAAATGTTTTAAGTCTTTTTTCTAGTTCTAGGCATCACTTTTTTAGACACTTACTCCGTGATGCCCCTGAACGGTTCATGACTTAATGACTCGGGAGATGAGAAATTATCGCACCTGATTTACACTTCATTAAAAAGGTTTAACATCTTTTAAACACATTCCAGCCTTGTCTTTCTCGCTCAAGAGCATCTCCTCGCGCGGAATGCGCCAGTCGATGCCAAGCGACTCGTCGTCGAACTGCAATGTAGCCTCGCTGTGCGGGGCATAGATGTTGTCAACCTTATACTGGAACTGAGCAAAATCGCTCAACACCACAAATCCGTGGGCAAAACCGCGGGGTATAAACAACTGGCGACCGTTGTCGGCACTCAATTCTACCGCCACATGCTGCCCATAGGTGGGACTGCCGCCACGCAGGTCAACGGCAACGTCAAGAACCTGGCCGCGGCTCACGCGCACCAGCTTGGCCTGGCTGAACTCCCCTTTCTGGAAATGAAGCCCGCGCAGCACGCCACGGCTCGAGAACGACTCGTTGTCCTGGATGAACTTCACTTCACCCACATGCGACTGAAATTCCTCCAGCTTGAACACCTCGCTGAAGTAGCCTCTCGCGTCACCATAGCGAATGGGCTCAATGACCCAAACGCCCTTTATCCTTTGCTCAATAAATTTCATTACACCTTATATTATATAAAAGCATTAGTGCAAAGTTAATAATTTTTGTTCATTTGTCTATAATATTCGGCCAATAAATCCTAACTTTGCAGTGTAAAACTCGAAATATACCGATCATGAACATCATATTCTTCGACGACAACGAGGTGCGACGCCACTTGCTGCCACTCACCTACACACGTCCCACGGCTTTGCTGAGAGTGGGCATCACCACCATTGAGGAAAAGTGGAAGTCAATGCTGGGCACTGACCATACCTGCAGTTATCTCACGGCGGCACACCTGAAAGTCAAGTTCCCTGCACGAGTGGACAAGACCAATCTCATGATTGCCGGCCACGTCATCCCCACCCCTAACCTGGCAGCCGAAGCCCTAGCGTTAGATCTGGGGCAAGCACTCATGCACAATGGCACGCTCATCGCCTTCAATGGCACAGCACAGGATTTTGACGACAAGCGTTACACGTCGTGCATCGAGTCGCAATGCGAAGTGATGAAACTTGTCATGCCTTACGACATCTTCATGATCAACGCGAAGGTTATAGAGCAAGATTTCTCTCGCCTCACTGCGGGGCGGGAGTCACAGCCGCTTCCTGCCACATGCACCGTGATAGGCGACGCGTCACGCATCTTCCTTGAGGAGGGCGCCACCGTCGATGGTGCGTTCCTCAACACTCGCGGCGGATGCATCTACGTGGGCCGCGACGTGGAAGTGATGGAGGGAGCCTGCGTGCGGGGGCCGTTTGCAGCATGTCACGACGCCAAGGTGCGCATGGGTGCAAAGGTGTATGGCGCAACCACCCTGGGTCCGCACTGCAAGGTGGGCGGCGAAATCGAGAGCACAGTCATGATAGGCTACAGCAACAAAGCCCATGACGGTTTCCTAGGCGATGCGGTGATAGGCGAATGGTGCAACCTGGGCGGCGGCACCACAGCGTCCAACCTCAAAAACGACTACAGCGAAATCAAGCTGTGGGACTATGTGGAGCGTCGATTTGTGCGCACCGGCCTGCAGTTCTGCGGTCTCATCATGGGCGACCACAGCAAGACGGGAGTGAACTGCATGATCAACACAGCCACAGTGCTCGGCGTGGGTGTCAACATCCACGGCAGCGGCTTCCCGCGCCCATTTGTCGCGTCATTCCAGGAGGGCAGCAGCAACGCCGGCTTCAAGGACGTGCCGCTCAAGACCTTCTACAGCATTGCCGAGCGAGTGATGGCACGCCGCGGCCTGGAACTGACCCAGGTTGACCGCGACATCTTCGAGTCTATATACAACATCAGCGACCGTTACAAGTAAATGACTAATGAAGTCCGTTAAAAAGTTATTCCGAACATTCCGAGAGACCACAGTGGGCTCGGCCACATGCAACCTATTATTAATATATGTGTTGTTCACAGTCACGCGCATCATCTTTGTGTGCTGCAACTACGCCTTGTTCAAGGATCATCTCACGGCGGGATATTTCCTTGACATGCTAGTAGCCGGCTTGCGTTTCGACACCACTGCCCTGCTTTACCTCAACTGCTGGATGCTTCTTTGCTTCTTGCTGCCGTTGCACGTCAAGGAACGCAAGGGTTTCTACTCGGTCATGCGATGGCTGTTTGTCATAGTCAACTTTATAGGCATCAGCGCCAACCTGTGCGACTGCGCCTATTTCCCTTTCACAGGGCGACGCACCACATGGAGCGTGCTGCAAGAGTTTGGCGGTGAGAGCAATATCGTCACCATCCTGCTCAACGAGGCACTCCCCTATTGGTACCTGTTCGTTACCGCGGCTGCATTCGCGTTCATCCTGTGGATAGGGTTCTCCAGCCCAGCAGAGATGACGAGCCCGAAGAAGAAAAGCCTGTGGCGCTATTACATCTCGCAGGTGGTGTTACTGCTGGCAGCGGCAGCACTCACCATAGGGGGCATGCGTGGCGGATTCACTACGGCAGTGCGTCCCATCACCATTTCCAATGCCAACCAGTATGTCAAGCATGCCGTGGATGCCAGCATCGTGCTCAACACGCCTTTCTGCATCATGCGCACCCTGGGCGACAAGCCGTTTGTCGAGCGTGACTATATGCCCATAGAAGAAGCCACGGCGATCTACACTCCCGTCCACATCCCTGCCGACAGCGTCCAGTACCGCCCCATGAACGTGGTGGTGCTCATCCTTGAGAGTTTCGGCAAGCAAGCATCGGCGCGAGGATTCATGCCCTTCGTTGACTCCCTGGCTGTCAAAGGGCGCTCGTTTGAATACAGCTATGCCAACGGCCGCAAGAGCATCGACGGCATGCCGTCGGTCCTGTCGTCGATACCATCGTTTGTCGAGCCGTTCTTCCTCACCCCGGCATCGCTCAACGACCTCTCGGGTCTAGCGGGCGAACTCTCAAAGAACAAGGGCTACCACAGCGCATTTTTCCATGGTGCCGAAAATGGTTCGATGGGATTCCAGGCTTTTGCCTGCTCAACAGGCTTCCAGCAATACTACGGACGCACCGAGTATAACCAAGACGCTCGCTATCACGGCGATGACGACTTCGACGGGACATGGGCGATTTGGGACGAGGAATTCCTGCAGTTCTATTGCGACAAGATGAGCGAGATGCAGCAACCCTTCATCACATCGGTGTTCACGGCATCATCACACTCGCCTTTCCGCATGCCCGACCGCTACAAGGGAAAGTATAAGGAAGGACCCACCCCTCTCTATGCTTGCATCAGCTACTCCGACCATGCAGTGCAGCGCTTCTTTGAAAAGGCAAGCAAGCAACCCTGGTTCAGCAACACAATCTTCGTCATCACCGCCGATCACGCTACTGCTGCCGACGACCCCGAATACATCACCGACCTGGGACACTACAAGGTTCCTGTCATCTTCTACGTGCCGTCGATGCCCGAACTTTGCGGTGTGGATAGTACCCGCATCGTGAGCCAGATCGACATCATGCCCACAGTGCTTGGGCTGCTCGGGTATGACAAGCCCTTCATCGCCTTCGGCCAGGATGCCCTCAACTCACAGCCCGACGCCACCCACGCCATCAACTACCTCCCCTCTAGCGACTACTACCAGTATCTCGAGGGCGACTGGATGCTGCAGTTCGACGGCGAGAAAGTCGTGCATGCCTACAGGTTCAAGGAAGACACCCTGCAACAGCACGACCTGTGCGGCAAGCACCCGGCACAAGCCGAAAAACGCATGAAAAGCATCATCCAGCAATACATGTACCGCATGAACCACAACGAGATGATCGTGAAATAGTCCCTATTTTGCTCCTATCTCACTCGGTCTCCCACATAGTATTGGATTAGGGTTTTATGCCTAAAATGAAAGGGAGAAGGACAAAAAGAACAACATCATTAGGAATATAACTGCCAATACTCTTGTGTAACAAGAGAATGTTGAGAAAGAATAAATTTTATGTTAATTTTTAGTTGATTTCAAGCGAAGCGCCTTTTTCTATGTGACTGTATTTAGGTGGTGGCGCTGCGCTTGAAATACACTGAAAATTAACTGAAAATATAAAAATCTGTTTTCAGCGAAGCGGTTTTTTTTAGTCCATTTCTCACATTGAACTCTGATTTTAAGCCACTTATGATTTTATTCTAATTCTATAGAAGGGCGCAGAGGGCAGGGTTATGTGCAGAACTGTGTTCTGCGTGTCGGCTTTCAGCCTCTCATTACTAAATCATGTGAGAGTGAGATCCGCGCGGGGAATCTGCAAAAAATCTATTGTAGTATAGTTACAAC
>JAGHSP010000381.1 GCA_018065815.1 Candidatus Sodaliphilus limicaballi
ACTCTTTATGTATAGGGTTTAAAATACGCGATTCTTTAATAAATTTAAATATGCGTCATCTGCGAAATCTGCGAGATATATTGCTGAATAGTTACGGTAAACGACGGCAATAATTAAAAATAGTTATTTTTAAAGGGCGGTGGGGGCGGGATTGCGGGATTTTTTGTATATTTGTAAATTAAAATAAAAATCCTGTTTTCATGATGAAAATAAAAAACATAATATTGGGAATCAGTGTTGCTCTGCCGGTGGCAATGGCGGCACAACCTGCTGTGATGAACAGCGGCGCACAGAGCTATCTGGAGCGTGGCAAGAACATGTTCAACAGCCGCAACTATGTGGGTGCTATCGACCAACTCAACCAAGCCTCTCGCTTGGGGCTCGCAGGCACTGCACAGGAGGAGGCAGAGTTTTACATCGCCCTGAGCAAGTTTGAACGCGCTGAACGCGGCGACCTGGATGCGCTCATCGACTTCATCGAGGAGCACCCCACGAGCGAACTCGCACAGTGGGCACAAATCAAGGTGGGTGACTACCACTTCTACCGCGGCGACTGGAACAACGCGCTGCTCAGCTACTCACTCGTTCGCGACGGCGCGCTCGACGGCGACCGCCAGGAAGACCTCGTGTACCGCCGTGCCTATGCCAACCTGCGCCTGGGCAACTATGAACTTGCCGAGCGCCAGTACAAGTCGCTCACCAGCTCTAGCCGCTACGGCAAGGCAACCATTTTCTATGACGCCTATATCGACTATGCCAACGGCAACTATGACAGCGCGATGGATAAGTTCATCAACATTGCCAGCGACAGCAAGCTCATAGGCGACCTCCCCTATCAGGCTAGTTACTACATCACCCAGATACGATTCCACAACAAGGAGTACAACCGCGTGATCTCTGGCGGGCAGCAGCTTTTGAGTGAGGACGAGAACGACTACTTCACTGCCGAGCTCAACCGCATCGTGGGCGAGAGTTACTTCCACACCGGCAACAACTCGTCGGCACGCAAGTACCTCACTGCCTATCTTGCCGACCCCCAAGGCGAGCCTTACCGCACAGCGGGCTACGCAATGGGTGTGCTCGACTTCCAGGCTATGGACTACGCGCAGGCCATCCAGCACATGAGCATCGCCACCGACGAGGACGACGCGCTGGCACAGAGCGCCCACCTCTACATAGGCCAGAGCCGTCTCAAACTCAACGACGTGAACGGCGCAGCGCGCGCATTTGAACTCGCGGCAAAAATGAACCATGATGCCAACGTGCGCGAGACCGCGTTCTACAACTACGCGTTGAGCCAGAGCCAGGGCGCACGCACTCCATTCGACAAGTCAATCGACATGTTCGAGCAATTCCTCAACGACTATCCCAAGTCAAAGTTTAAAGACGACGTGGAAGGACACCTCGTGGATTCTTACATGAGCACCACCGACTACAGCCGCGCGCTCACCAGCATCAACCACATCAAGAACCCCGGCAACAAAGTGCAGACAGCCAAGCAATATGTGCTCTACAACCTGGGCGTTCAGGCGTTGAAGAACGACAAGAACCAGGAAGCGCTCACTTATCTCAAAGAGGCCGTTGACCTGGGCAGCAAGGACAAGAACATCTACAACGAGAGCCGCCTGTGGCTTGCCGAGGCACAGTTCCGCACCGGCGACTACAAGAACGCTAGCGCCAACCAGCAAGCCTATGCCAAGCAAGCAGGCACCAAGGGCGAGAACTACGGCATAGCTCAGTACAACCTGGGATACTCGCTCTACCAGCAGCGCAAGTATGCCGACGCGCTCAAAGCGTTCCAGAATGCCGCCACAAGCAAGCAGCTCGACGACCAGATGCTGGGCGACGTGTTCAACCGCATGGGCGACACCTACTACTACACCCAGGACTACACAGCAGCCCAAGAGAGCTATGCCCGCGCAATGGAAGTGGATAAGACCGCTCCACGCGACTACTCAATGTACCAGATGGGCATCATGATGGCGCTCAACAAGCAGTTTGACCAGGCTGTGAATCAGCTTGACGCCATGATCAATGAATGTCCGTCGTCAACCCTCATCCCGCAAGCGATGATCGAGAAGGGCAATGCCTATGCCGCCCTTGACAACGGCAAGGAAGCCGTGGCAACCTACAAGCAAGTGGTCAAGGCCTATCCCAAGAGCGCCGAGGCACGCAAGGCATTGCTGCAGATTGCCATCGTGGACAAGAACATGGGCAACATGAACGATGCTATCGAGGCCTACAAGCAAGTGGTCAAGGACTATCCCACCAGCGACGAGGCACAGGCCGCTGCCGAGGACATGAAGCTCATCTATGCCGACCGCGGCGAGCTTGAGCAGTTCAACAAGTTCCTCGACGGCATCAACGGCGCGCCACGCATAGACGTGAGCGAGATGGACCGCCTCACCTTTGAGGCCGCCGAGAAACTCGCCATCGACGACAACCCCAGCATCACTCGCATGCAGGACTACATCAAGAACAACCCCACCGGCGCTTATGTGCCCAAGGCTAAATACTACATCGCCCGCTTCAACTACTTCAAGGGCAACTACAAAGAAGCCCTCGCAGGTCTCGACGAGGCCCTCGCAGCAGGCACCGACGCATCGTTTGCCGAGGACGCTCTCTCAATGCGCAGCGACATCCTCATGCGCCAGAAGCAGTATGACAAGGCACTCAAAGCCTACACCGAGCTGGTCGAGAAATCGTCGAGCGAGGACAACCGCGTGATGGCGCTTCTGGGCGTGATGCGCGCTTCAAAGGCACTGGGCAAGTGGCAAGACGTGAAGAGCGGCGCCGACGCTCTGCTCGAGAAGGGCGGTCTCAATCCCGCCGAAGAGCGTGAGGTGACGCTCAACCGCGCACTCGCCAACGCCAACCTGGGCAACGCTGCCGACGCGCAGAAGGACTTCGCCGCACTCGCCAAGGACACACAGAGCGAACAAGGCGCGCAGTCGTCCTACGAACTTGCCAACCTGCAATTCAAGGCAGGCAACCTCAAGGACGCCGAGAAGACCATCAACCAGTTTATCGACGCCGGCACGCCCCACAGCTACTGGCTGGCAAAGAGCTTCATCCTGCTCAGCGACATCTATGCTAAACAAGGCAAGAACGCCGATGCTCGCGACTACCTGCAGAGCCTCAAAAGCAACTACCCCGGCAAGGAGAAAGAAATCACCGAGGCCATTGACACTCGCCTCAAGGCTCTCAAGAATGCCAGCAACTCCAAGAAAAAATAATCACCGAAGTTTCACAACACAACAATATAGACTACTGTCATGAACAAGAAGATATTATTGAGTGTACTCATTGCTTGCGCCACAGCTGCGGGTGCCAACGCACAGCAGACGACATCAGCTCAACCGGCTGGCAAGGAACTCAACAAGGAGATCACCCTTGAAAAAGACTTCGTCCCTGTAGAGAAGAAGGTGACCAAGAAAGCCACCCTGCCCAAGGTGAAGAAAATCACCCCTCCGGCCAAGACCAACCTCGACTACAGCGACACACCGGTGGACATCACCATGCCCAACACCATCCCCACCATGATGCCTTACGGCTACCGCACCGCACACAATTTCAGCGACAAGCGCGGCTACCTTGAGGTGGGCGGTGGCATGCAGGCCAACTTTGACGGCAGCGCCGGTTACCGATTCCTCGACTCCGATAACTCGCAGGCAGGAATATGGGTGCAGCACAACAGCACATGGGCTGGCAAGAACAATTCCACACTCATCCCCGACGACAAGATGCGCACTAAACAGCTGTTCAACGACAACCGTGCGGGACTCTACTTCAACCAGCATCTCAAGGCAGGCACTCTCAAGCTCGACGCAGGAGTGCACTTCGACAGCTTCAACTACTACGGCGCTCACAAGATGGATGACCTCACCAATTACTATGACGCCGACAAGAAGCAGGCACTGCTCGAGTTCGGTGTAAACGGTGCTTGGGACGGCAAGCTTAAAATCAGCGACAACGACCTGTATTACCGCGCCAACGCCAGCTTCAACCATGCCGGCTATGACATGGTGCCCGAGTTCTATGCCCCCGACGCCAAGGGTGCCAAGGAGAATGTGGTGCAATTCGGCATAGGCGGCGACTATGAATTTGAATTTGGTACCGTCACCCTCGACCTCAAAGGCGACTATGTGAACTTCAAGGGAGCCCAGAACTATGATGCTGGCCCGCTGCCTGTGGACCACAACGAGTTTGTCTTCACTGTTGCTCCGCGCTACAAGTGGGAGAACGACGTGTTCCGCGCGCAGGCAGGATTTGACCTCGTCTTGGGCGACATATTCAATAATGTGGTAGGTGCCACCGGCAACGAGGGCAAGTTCCACATCGCACCCGTGGTGAAGCTCGATGTTGATATCGTTGACGGCGCCGCAATCTTTGTAGATCTCAAAGGCGGCAACACCATCAACTCGCTTTCACACATGGCAAGCCTTGACCGTTACAGCACCCCTCTGGGCATGAGCACCAACACATGGCGTCCCATCGACGGCGAGGCCGGCTTCAAGTTCGGTCCCTTCGCAGGTTTCAGCGCTAAACTTTTTGCAGGTTACGGCATGGCAAAGGGTCAGCTCGTGCGCGTGTCGGAGTTCACCACATTCCAGAGCGATCTCTATGCAGCCAACACCTACCAAGGCTACAAGATGCGCGGCGTGAAATTTGGCGGCGAGATCAACTACAAGTACCGCTCGCTCGTTGACGTTGCAGCATCACTCACCTACGCTCCCGGCAATGACGACCTCACCAGCGAGTGGCTGAACGGCTACAGCCTGGGGCTCGACGGCGCACGCATGGTTGCCGATGCCAATGTCAAGGTAACCCCCATTCGCCAGCTTGCAGTGGAACTGGGCATGAACTATCGCGGACAGCGTCGCTTCATCGAAAACGACAAATATGTTGACCTGAACAATGCCTTCAACCTGCATGCAGGAGCCACATGGCGTTTCGACAAGACTCTCGCCGTGTGGGTCAAGGCCAACAACCTGCTCAACCGCAAGTATGACGTGATGCCAGGCCAGGGCGCACAGCTGCTCAATGTGATGGGTGGCGTTTCGCTGGTATTCTAACCGTACAACATGACAAAGGAAAATTAACTATGCGCATTGACATTCTCACAGTGATGCCCGAGGCACTCGAGTCGCCTCTCAACTGTTCCATCTTGCAACGTGCCCAGGACAAAGGGTTGGTGGAGTTCCACATCCACAACCTGCGCGACTGGTCGCTGCGCAACCACCGCAAGGTGGATGACTACCCCTTCAGCGGCGAAGCCGGCATGGTGATGCAGATCGAGCCCGTGTACCGTTGCATCGAGCATCTCAAGAGCGAGCGTGACTATGACGACATCATCTTCACCTCGCCCGACGGCGACATCCTCGACCAACCCATGGCCAACTCCCTGTCGCTCGCCCAGAACCTCATAATCCTGTGCGGACACTACAAGGGCGTGGACTATCGCATCAGGGAACACCTCATCACCCGCGAGATTTCCATAGGCAACTTTGTGCTCACAGGCGGAGAACTGCCGGCGGCCGTGATAGCCGACGCCGTGGTGCGGCTCATCCCTGGCGCAATAGGCGACGAGCAGAGCGCGCTCACCGACTCCTTCCAGGACAACCTGCTCGAGGCTCCCATCTACACCCGTCCGGCAGAGTTCAACGGATGGAAGGTGCCCGAAGTGCTGCTCAGCGGCAACACTGCCAAGATCGACCAGTGGAAACTAGAAGAGGCAATCAAGCGCACCGAGAGACTGCGCCCAGAATTACTCAAATGATATAACAATTTTTACTCCTATATAATAATATGGAACGACCCAAATGGATTCCTCGCTGGGTGAGCGTGTCGCTCGTTGTGTTCATCATCTTTCTAGGGTGGATGCTTTTCTTCGGCGAGTACAACTTGTTCGAGTCTTACTCGCTCAGCTCGCAGAAGAATGACCTGACAACCGAAATCCAGGCTATGCAAGACTCTGCCATCTTCTACGACAAGAAAGTCAACGAGCTGAACACCGACCGCGAGAACCTCGAGAAGATTGCGCGAGAGCAATATGGCATGCGTCGAGTCAATGAGGAAATTTACACTACCGACATACCCTAACTGAAAATATGGCTAACAAGAAAAGCGAACAGATAAAAGAATGGATAATAGTGGTGATGATGCTGGTGATGCTAGCGATGGTCACCCTGCCACTGTTTGACGTCAAGGAAGACTGGATGCGCTGGACCTATGCAGCGGCAGCCGGCATCACTCTCATCGTGAGGTTCACGCAGCGATATGATGGCAACAACCTGCGCATCAAGCGACTCTACCGCATGAACATCATTGCTGCTGTGATGTTCTGCGTCTCGGCAGGACTCACGTTCTACCACACCGGTACCGACTCCATCGCCCTGCTCATGGCGGGAGCCGTGCTGCAAATCTATGCCACAACGGTCACCGGCAGACTCGAAGCACAAGAGCAAAACGGCAAGAAACAGAAAAAACAAAACAATATATAGACAATATCACAAGGTTTTATTAACTTTGCAAGTTGAAATATACTATAAAGTAAAAAAACAGATGAAATTTTACAAAATCATAGCACTCGCGGCAGCGGCATTGATGACAGTCAGTGCTGCAGCGCAGAATTCTACTACACCCTATTCAAAGATGGCTTATGGCATCCTCAGCGACAACGCGTCAGGCATACAGCGCTCAATGGGCGGCGTGGGATATGCGATGCAAGACGGACGCACCATCAACGTGATGAACCCCGCGTCTTATTCTCAGGTTGACTCTCTCACTTTCCTGTGGGACTTCGGCCTGGACCTTACCAACGTGTGGTCAAAGGAAGGCGACAAGTCAGGACACAGCCTGGGCGGAGGTCTGGACTACCTCACTGCGCAGTTCAAGCTGGCCAAGCACCTGGGCGGATCGTTCGGACTCCTCCCCTACTCGTCGGTGGGATACAGCTTCGGCAACACTATCGATGGAGGCAACGAGTATCGCACAGGTAGCGGCGGACTGCTGCAACTCTACGGCGGCGTGGGATACGAGCCCATCAAGAACCTGAGCCTGGGAGTCAACGTGGCCTACCTCTTCGGTACTACCACCAACACTAACACCATCACCGCCGAATCGACCACCCTGTTCCAGCGCATCATGCAGGTGCGTGACTATAACCTCAACGTGGGCGTGCAGTATGCCTTCAACCTCAACAAGAACCACAAGGTGATCGTGGGTGCGACCTATTCGCCCAAGAAGTCGCTGCATGGACACACATGGGGCACCTACTACGACACCCAGGACACCAAGCTCGACTCGGTGGGCTACACTAAGCTCACAGGAAAATATGAGCAGCCACACACCTTTGGCGCCGGCGTGAGCTACAGTTACACGAACAAGCTCCTTGTGGAGGCCGACTTCACCTACCAGCAATGGGCCAAGGTGAAATATGCCCCCATCGAGGGTATTGAAGCAAGCAACATGATGTTCAACAACCGCTGGAAAGCAGCTGCCGGATTGCAGTTCAGCCCCGGGTCAAGAACAAGCTACCTGGGTGCGGTCAAGTTCCGTGCCGGCGGTTTCTACAACCACGACTACATCAACGTGATGGGCAATAACGTGCGCGACTATGGCGCAACATTCGGACTCGGTTTCCCCGTGCCCGGCGCTAGCGGCAAGACCACTATCAACCTGGGATTTGAATGGAAACGTCGCTTGTCGGCTCCCGTTACGCTCATTCAGGAAGACTACTTCAACATCACCCTAGGCGTCAACTTCAACGAAGTTTGGTTCTGGAAAAACAAGATTCGCTAGTGATGCGACATGCCACAGCCCTAATGCTTGCCACAGCGATGTGCCTAGCCATTGCCAGCTGCAAGGACGAGGTGAGCAGCGTCGTGAGCCGCTCTACCAATCCCGAGACCGTGCCCACGATGAACTCACGCGACGTGCAGACGGTGATCAGCGACAACGGCCACACCCGCTATCGCATCACCACCAAACTGTGGAGCATGTATGAGGAGGCCAAGGAACCTCACTGGGTGTTCCCGCAGGGAATTATCGCCGAGGAAATGGACTCGGCCTACAAGGTCATGACAACTATCAAGTGCGACTCGGCCTACTACGACGAGCGAAAGCAACTGTGGGACCTCAACGGCAACGTGCGCATCTCAAGCAACGGCGGCAGCGAGGTAGTGCTCACCGACCAACTCTACTGGGACCAAGTGCAGCACAAACTATATAGCGACGCCTTCATCCACGTCGAGAAGCAAGGACGTGTGATCGAAGGATATGGATATGAGTCCAACGAGCAATTCTCAACCTACACCTTGCGCAAGGTCGAAGCAATTTTCCCCATCGACGAGAGCAAAATGCCGCACCCCGGAGGCAAATAACGACACCGCACCGTCTTTTCGATTATTCAAATACAGAACATAAAAATATATATGACAGAGTTCACGGCACTCACAGCAGTAATCATCACGATGATCCTCTCGGGATTCTTCTCGGGCATGGAAATTGCATTTGTAGCGTCCAACAAGGTGCGTGCCGAGATTGATATCGCCAAGGGAGGCATCGTCAACCGCATCCTCAACGTCTTCTACTCGCATCGCGAGATGTTCATCTCCACTCTGCTCATAGGCAACAACATAGTCAACGTGATCTACAGCATGGCGATGTCGGTTCTGCTGGCTGGCTACGTGAGCAAGTGGGCGGGCGGCAACGAGGCAATGCAGCTCATCCTGCTCACGCTCATCTCCACCATCGTGGTGCTAGTGGCTTGCGAGTTCCTGCCCAAGACTGTTTTCCGCATCAACCCCAACTACTCGCTGCGCATGTTCTCGCTACCTCTCTACACATGCTACCTCCTGCTCTACCCCATTTCGCGATTCACCCAGATGCTCTCGGCAGGGCTCATGCGCCTGTTCGGCATCGAGGTCAACAAGGAGCAAGTGGGTATCATCACCGTCGATGAGCTCGACGCCTATCTGCAAGAGAACATCGACCAGCGGGCCGAGGAAAACCGCGACGTGGAACAAGAGGTCAAGTTCTTTGAGAACGCACTCGACTTCAGCGACACTAGGCTGCGCGACTGCATGGTGCCACGCAACGAGATTGTGGCTGTCGATGTCATCGACACCACACGCGACGAGCTGGTGAAACTATTCACCCAGTCGGGACTCTCTAAAATTGTGGTCTATAAGGAAGACATCGACAACGTGATAGGCTTCATCCAGGTGAGCGAGCTATTCGTCACCGATGTTGACTGGAAGTCACGCATCAAGCCCGTGCTTTTCGCCCCCGAGACACTGCTCGCACGCAAGATGATGACTAACCTCATGGAGAAAAAACGCTCCATGGCAATCGTGCTCGACGAGTTTGGCGGCACATCGGGAATGCTCACGCTTGAAGACCTCGTGGAGGAAATCTTCGGCGAAATTGAGGACGAGCACGACCGCAACCAACTAGTCGCCAAGCAGATCAACGAAAACACCTACGAATTGAGCGGCCGCATGGAGATAGAGGAAATCAACGACCGTTTCCACCTGGGTCTGCCCGAGAGCGACGACTACCAGACCATAGCTGGCTACGTCATCTTCAACCACGAAGCCATCCCCGCCGTGGGCGACATCGTCAACATCGACAATTACAGCATCACCATCACACGCAAAACAGCAGCCCGCATCGAGCTGGTCCAGCTCACAGTAAACCCCGAAGAATAAAAATATTATTTATTCAACAAGCTGTTAGGCAGTAGAATAAAAACAAGAACTATTCACTAACGGAACTTTGCGGAGTCCCTATCCTGACCTTACCATAATCTCTCGCACAAAGTATCAGGCAAAGAGAAAGATTTTCATAAGGTCTGGGCGGGGAATCTGCATAATTCTATTGCTGAATAGTTACCGAAACTTGATTCAACTAAAAAAAATCCGTGAGATCAGCGAAATCTGCGCGAGGAGTAATAAAAAAGTAATTGGTGTATAGTTTACCCCTTGTTAGAGCAGCAATGCTAGGGCGGCTAGCGGAATTGCAGCAAGGAGGCTGCGCAAGTAGGTGTAGATGAAGCGGCCAAACGAAATGCCTGTGATGCGCGAGGCCTGATAGAAGTATGTGACAAGCGCCAGCGACGAGATTGCCACTGCGGCATAGACCACAGCATCGATGCCCACACGGTAGAGCGTGAGCGCCGCCACCACGATGAGCGTTTTCTCCACAATCATCACGTTGCGTATCACGTGTGTGTGGTCATATAACTTGAAAACAATGCCCATGAAACTGCACAGCGGATAAACGAGCCCCCACAACGCCATGAGCCTGATGTAAGGCACCGTGGGCAGCCATTTCTCGGGCAACAGCCAGTCGATGAACACCCCTCCCAACCCTATGAGTCCACCGCATAGCAGAGCGATGATGAGCGTGATGATGCCCAGCATGCGTACGATGGCAGCGCGGCGGTCCTCGGGATCATTGTGCTTGGCTATAAGGACAAATGATGTGGACGATATCGATGCCTCCACGGCATTGGTGGGTGTCTGCTGCAACTTCTGCGCCTGCCCCATGAATCCAGCCTTCAACGGGTCGTAGTATTTGCCCAGGATGAAAGCAAATATGTTTTGCGACAACTGCGTGACCATGGTGGAGACGAGCAGGTTGACGCCGAATTTCCATAGTTGCTTGAAACGCGCAGTGTCGAACTCAACTTTCAGGTTCCACTTGCTGAATATGAGCAGCAACGCCACCACAGCAGCCGCATAACCCACTTGCAGCGCCACGAGCGACCAGTATCCGCATCCCCGGGCAGCCATGGCTATGGCAGTGACCAACGCCATGAGCGTCGCGCCCACGTTGATGGCGGCAATGCGCTTGAATTGCAGCTGCGAGCGCAAGCGGGTGAGCTGGGCTATCGACAGACCGCTGAACACGGCTCCTGTGCCCAGGACAGCCATGACGGGCTGCAGCTCGGGACGGTGCATGAACGATGCCACCAGCGGCGACAGCGCCACGTAGAGCAGGCACAATGCCACTCCCGTGGCAAGGTTGAAGTAGAACAGCGTGTTGAAGTCGCGGTCGCTGGGATTGCTCTCACGCAGCAGGCCGTCGCTCAAACCGCAATCCACAAGCGTGAAGATGAGCGACGTGAAGACTCCCAGCATAGCCACGAGGCCAAAGTCGGCAGGATTGAGCAGATAGGCAAGCACAAGATTACCGCCAAACGACAGCGCGCTGGCGCCGAAACGTTCGAGAAACGACCATATGTAATATGCTATCTTCACTGCTGCTGTTCCTGAGATAGTGGTAACTCTGTTTCACCAGCCTCGTCTTCATTGTTCTCATTGTGCCATGATGCCGCCATGAGCAAGAAGATGAACGAACACATCCACAGGTCGCGCAATGAGTCGTTGTAGATCATGATGATGAGAATGCACACGAGCGCAAAGAGCTGCATGTTGAAGTTGCGGCCGGAACTCCATGCGGGTTTCACGACAAACAGCGCAAGCAGCCACAAGACACACATCACCAGTCCCACCTGCCCCAGCTGGATGTGCACGTGGAACATGTAGGGGATTGACCCCATGAGCAGCCAGTCATAACGCTCGGCAAACTCCGACACGCCGAACATCGAGCCACCCTTAAACTGCCCCACTCCCCAGCCAGTGAGCTCATGGCCCGGTTCCTCGTTGTGGAGCAGCGGCAGGTACATGATCTTGGTGAGACGCGGCACATCGGCTTTGTTGCCTTCTTCTAGGTCCCACATAGCGCCGCCCTCGGCATCTTCAATGTCATCAATCATGATGTAGTCGGTGACAAATTCCATTGAGAAAATGTCGTCAAAGTCCTTGACGGTAGATGTGTAAACCGCAATCGCCATCCAGCCGAGCAGCAGCCCCACGGGAAGTATCCACATGGCACGCACCAGGTAGCGGCGGTCGAGCGGCATGAGCAGCACGAAGTATAGCACGATGAGCACGAAACTCACCTTGGTCTCGTTGAGGAATGTGGGAAACAACAGCACCACGGGCAACCAGTTACTGCGCAGGCTGGCGAAGAAATGCGACTGGTCGATGCTGCGATGCATCAGGTAGAACGACGCGCAGTAGATACACATCGACACGATGCCTGAATACCAGTTGCCAAAGGAGCCGCCGCAGTGGTCGCCGGCGCCATACAGCAGACACTGGTAGGTGACGCAAAAGGCTTGCACGCCCAGGAAGCACATCAAGTGCCAGCCCAGGGAGTTTTCAAACCGCTCTCGACGGGCGGGGTCTTGCATGAAGTAACACAAAATGGGATAAGCGAGGAAGATGCCCAGGAAGTCACGCACACCGTTGGCCCAGAATGTGAGCGGCATGCCGTTAGAAAGGCATGTGGTTGCACACGACACGGCAATGAAGCACGCCATGCAGGCAATGTGCCACTTGTTGCGCACGGTGCAGCATGCCAGCAACACCCACAAGGCATCGAGCATGAGGAAAACAGGCGTGCGCATGGATGCCAACCCTGTAATGACCTCATCGCTGATGAAACCAAATGTGGCACCCACCCAGAAGATGAAAAAGAACAGCCGCTGATATGTCGCCGAGTTGTCTTTCATTCTCACTCCCTAACTACCTGCCGTTCAGTCCTTATTCTCGCCGTAGCCATAGCCGTAGCCGTTGTCCATGCTAGGCTTGGTGTCGTTGATGAGAATGCTGGCGTTCTTGAGGCGGTTCTCTTGCACGAGTTTGTTAAGCAGCTTCACCTGGTTGCGCTTGGTATAGCCAGCACGGGTGACGCACACTGTTGCGTCGGCCCACTTGGCGAGTGAGAATGTGTCGCTCACCATAGCCACAGGCGCAGAGTCAACGATGATGATGTCGTAGCGTTCACGCAGCTCGGCAAAAAGCCTTTCCACGCGGTTGTTGAGCAGCAGTTCCGACGGGTTGGGCGGGATAGCGCCTCCCACGAGCACATCGAGCGAATCCACCTGACCGACATGCTGGATAATGTCGTCGAGAGTGACGCTCGACTGCGACAGGTAACCGGTGACACCGGGCATTTCGGCAATGCCTGGCAGCATGGCTGCGATGCGCGGCTTGCGTATGTCCATACCCACGAGCGCCACGCGCTTGCCCAGCAAGGCAAATGCCGAGGCGATGTTGAGGCTCACGAAAGACTTGCCCTCGCCGCTCATGCTCGAAGTGACGAGCACCACCTTGTCGTTCTCGCCGTTAAGCATGAACTGGATGTTGTTGCGCACATAGCGGAAGAGTTCCACGATGACCCTAGTGCTACCGTCCTTGACCACAAGTGCCTCATCGTGGCGGTTGTGGTGGATGTGGCCCACCACGGGCATCACGGCTAATTGCTCAAGTTCGTCCTCGGTGTTGAACTTGGTGTACAGCAGGTTCTTGAGATATAGCATCACCACAGGAAGCAGCAGGCCAGCGAGCAGTGCCACGAAGGCCACAATCATCTTCCTGGGCGACATGGGCTCGGTCTGCGCGTGCGCATGTTCCACAATGCGTCCTTTGGGCGTGGTTGCGGCCAGAAGCAGGGCGTTCTCCTCACGCTTCTGCAACAAGAAGGTGTAGAGCGTGTTCTGGATGCCTTGCTGGCGATACAGGGCGCGCATCTCGCGCTCATCGGTGGGATAAGTATTGAGCTCGCCACCCGACGATGCACTCTCGGCATTGGCGCGGGCAAGCTGTATCTTAATGGCGTTCAAAGTGTTTTCTACGCCTTTCGCCACATTGCTGCGCATCACCTCTATCTGCTCGTCAAGGCGGTGCATGGCCTGGTTGTCGTCGGTGGCGCTGGCTGCAAGGTGCATGCGTTCCATGATGAGGGCGTTATAGGCCTTGATAGACCCTGTCGCTGCCGTTGAGTCGGCGCTGAATGGTATGTAGGAGTTGCGGTTAGCGGGATTGTTGACGAAGTCCTTGATCATCTCGGCGATGCGGTACTTTGTTTCGAGGTTGACGATAGCCCTGTCGGCAATCTCCTGCTTGCCTATGAGGCTTTTGGTCTGCAAGCCCACGTCGATCATGTTGTGCGCTCGCTTGTAGGCCTCGATTTCCTCCTCGCTGCCGGTGAGGTCCTTGTAGATGAGGCCCAAGCGGTCCTCGATAAACTTGCCAGTGTTCACGGCCTGTTCGTCCTTCTCCTGCTGGCCGCGCTCGTTGTAGCATGTAATGAGCGTGTTGAGAATGTCGCGTCCACGGTTCTTGTTGGTGTCGGCATACCCCAGGTAGATTGCGTTAGACTTCTTGCTCACCGACTTGATGGAGATGAGTTTCTTGATGCCCTCGTAGCAAGGGATGTTGCCGCTCACAGTGGCTTTGATGGTGTAATCCTTGTGAGGCAGGCAATAGTCGGTAGTGCGCACGGCAAAGATGCCGTAGGGAGTCTTGACGGTTGCTGGCAACGTGACGTTGCTCACCTCGGCCAGGGTGTTGAACATACCCTTCTTCACGGTGATGTCGGCCTTGCCGTCTTTGTGGAGTTCAATCCTGAACGCCATGCTCACCGAGAGGGTGTCAAAGAGCGCATCGGGGGCGTCGATCTCTATGGGAGAGTCGTTGTAGTGCTCCTCATTGTCGAGAAAGCCATGCCGTTCCACATATTTGCGGTTGATGCGCAATATATTGATCATCTGGCAGAAAAGTTCGTGCGAATTCATCACCACCACCTCGTCCTCGACGCGAGAATTGCCGCCTCCCAGCGACAGGCTCTTGACGAGTTGGGCTCCGGCGCCCGACGAGTTGCTGTCCTGGTCAACAAGCACCATGGCCTGGATCAGGTACACGGGTTTCTTAATGTGCAGGTAAAAAAGCCCTGCTCCCAGGCACAGAATTACCGAAACAAGCACCAGCCACCAGTAGCGTTTGTAGCGAGCCACCAGTGCCTGCAAGTCGACTGTGGGGGTGTGCGGCTTGTTGCCGCCTGTGTTCTTGCTCATGTTGTGTATGGGTTATTTTACGGTGAGAGCGATGACGAGCGATGCGATGACGCTGGCTGCGCTCACGATGGTTGAGATGACGGTCAGTTTGTAGGCGTTGTTGGTGTTGTATTTAGAGTTGTCTATCTTGATAGCGTTGGGCTCCACATACACCACGTCGTTTTGTTGCAGGTAGTAGCATGGCGAGGCAAACACATCGGTGTCGGCAAGGTTCAGGCGGTAGAATTTCTTCTCGCCGTTTTCTTCTCTCACCACCATGATCGATGCGCGGTCGGCATACTCGGTGAGGTCGCCGCACGATGCCAGAGCATCAAGCACGGAGAATCGCTCGCTGGTAACCCTCACGCGGCCAGGTTCCTTGACCTCGCCCATCACGTTCACATAGTAGCCCATGATCTGCACCTTCACATAGGGGTCCTTGACCACTTGCGACACATGTCGCTTCACGAGCTCCTCTACCTCATGGGTTGTCATTCCAGCCACGGCGAGCTTGCCTATCACGGGCATGGTGATGTTGCCGTCCTGCCCCACGATGTAGGTCGAAAGGCGTCCCGACGTCTTCATCTCGGTGTCGCCCCGCGAGGCGTTGTTGGCAAGCGGTGCGTTGAACATCGCAGTTGCTTCGGGTGCCATCGACGACACGGTGATGGTGATTTCATCGTCGGCAATGAGCCTGATTTCGTTGAGAGGACTCTGAGGCAAAGAGCCAGAGGCTACTTGTGGCGTATTCTTAAAATAGGCCAGATTGTTTTCTTTTGTGGTAGAGCAAGACGAAAGCAGCGCCACCGCCGCCACGATTGCTATGAATAGAAAATTATTTTTCATTACGTAATGTACTTTTTATCTATATAAACGCAACATCACCGTGTTTTATTATGTGACACCACAAAATAGGGACACAGCACATGAGATTACCGAAAAACACGATGTCACGGTCTCACACATTTTATACATGTGTGACCGTGACATCGTGACACTATGGTGGGTACCGGGATGTTATAGTCCCACTACCACTGAGACAATCATGTTGACGTCGGTGATGTCATATTCTCCGTCGCCGTTCATGTCGGCAGCCTTGCCGTTGAAGGGGCTGGGATTGTTGCCCAAGACCTTGTTGACAAGAGCAGACACATCAACCACATCGACCACGCCGTCCTCGTTCACGTCGCCTGGAAGGAATGTCTCAACATGAGTGTACTGCTTGATGTCGAGATAGAACGTTGCAGTGCGGCCGCTAGCGATAGTATAATCGTAGGCAACTGCAACGGGAGCATCGGCGGGCACGTCGCTGATTGCAGTGTCGCTGTCGTAGCGTTTGAGCACTACCACTGTGCCTGTGATGCCAGTCTCTTCCTGCTGGTCGCCGTTGAGCACTTGCAGTGTGTTGCCAGTGGCGGCATGGCTTGCTGTGGCGAGATGCCAGAGGGCAACCTTGTCGGCACTGAATCCATCATCAGCCATCGTGCTAGCGAGGTTCACGGTCTCGGGTTTGCCGTTGTTAGAAACATCAAACCATCCCTTCTGTGTATCAAGCAGGTTCACGTCGTCGCCAGCGATGGGCAGGTAACACATTGCGTGGTACTTGGTTTTGCCGCCCTCTATATTACGCCATGTCACGAAGTTGGCCTTGCCGCAGCGGCTATTGCCTGCCACATCGACTGCACCAGCCTCGGTCTTGCCACCGGCGCCGACGTAACTCTGTCCAAGGGTGCTAGAATTGATGTTGAGCGCGGCAAGGTGCAGGTTGTTCAAGTGCAGGTCGCGCAGCGCGGTGTTCCTGCTCAGGTCAAGCACATGCATGCGTGCAGTGCCAGCGGCATCATTGTGCAGGTCGAGCGATTGCAGTTTGGCAAGGCGAGTGACATCGAGGTCACTAACCTGGGTGCCGGCAGCATGGAGCACACGCAAGTTGGCGAACTTTGCCACAACATCGCTTTGCAGGGCGTTATCGTAGGCTGTGCCCGAGAGGTCTATGATCTGCATGTTGGCATTGGTTCCGCTCACGAGTTTGCTGAACGAGGCATTGCCAGCGAGGATAAGTTCTTGCAGGGCTGTGTTGGCAGTGATGTCAAGGGCAGTGATGTCGTTTCCGGTCAGATCCACGCGAGTGAGTTTGCTGTTGCCCGCAAGGTTAACGCTGGTGAGGGCCGAGCGCGAACTGAAACCTGCATACTGCGCACGCGACATGTTGAGCGTGGCGATGTTCTTGAAATATCCCAAGCCAGTGAGATCGGCAACGCCATTGAATGCGGTGGCCGACGCTGTGCCGTAAGCACCCATGTCGCTGAAATCTATCACATTGCTTGCAGCATATCCAGTGCCCTCGGTCTCGTTCTCAACCGAGTTCTGGAACATGATTGCATAGCATCCGTCGGGAGCCACGACGCGGCCGTCGGAGCCTATGTTGGCAGTCGTTGCCTTGCCGTTGGTCTTCTGGTCGGTATAGTTCCAGAACCACACCTGGCCCCGGCTCACGAGATATTGCTGGAGCATCGGGTCGGGGATTGCATGTCCGTGCTGTTCAGTGGCATTGCTCAACACAACAAGGTTTTCGTTGGCATGCGAGCCACTAGGGATGTGGTAGTACCACAGGTTGTTGAGCTTCTGGAAGTTGCCCTTCACCATTGGTTCTTCGATACATGTGGCAGTGATGGGGATAACAACGTCCTTCACACCAGTGCTTGAAACCACGAGGCTAGCGCTATGTGCGCCCAGGGATTGCGGCTTGTAGTCCACGGTCACGTTGCCCGAAGCTGTTGCGCGTGCAATGGCAGAGGGCGAGACGCTGAACAGATTAGCATTTGCGCCAGTGACGGCAATCTTGATGTCACCTTTGAGGTTGCTTCCTGCCACGTTGAGGGTGGCCTGTCCAGTCATGCCATATTCAATGTTGCCCATGGCAATCTTATCGACCGACACCGTCACGCGTGCGATAGTGTCGTTGAGGTCGTAAGTGGGCACGACGCCTGTCTTGTAGTAGGCGATGCCCTGGTTGTGCACGAGCACCCACATCTCCACACCCTGGTCGCCATTGACAGCAGTTGCCACACTGGTTGACATCGATGTGTTACGCGTTGTGCCCAGTCCGGCGCTGGGGTAAGAACCCAGAGCCTCGCTCATGGCCCAGCCATTAGTGCCGTCGGTGAGTACCACATGTCCGCCGGTGAGCGTGGTAGAGCCAGCCTGGTAAGTGGTAGATAGTCCGTAGGTTGTGCCACGATAAGTGAACGGCTTGAATGCATTGCCGTGTATCACGCCACCCAGTGCTCCGCTGTTATGCGTGTATTGCACCACACCGTCATTGAAGAAGGTGGGATAACGCTGCTGCCCTATCGCCCAGAAGCTGGCGGGAGCCTCGGGATATACACGTGGCGAGAGTCCCAGCGTCACAGAGTTGCCTTGTTCAGAGAGCGGCATGATATAGTCGGGGGTCGTCGCACACACACCATTCTTGATGCGGTAGCGCAGCACCTCGTTTTGTTCAGTCTGTGAGCCTGCGGCAAAGTATATATAGCCATCGCTGAGCGTGCCATAGACACCCAGGCAGTCGCCCACACGGGCCTTGTTGTCATAGTCGGTGGTGTTGAGCAGCACTCGCGGTGCAGCGTCGTCGTTGTCCCAGATGTAAACTTTGAGTGGCTTGCTGGTGTCGCTCGTGGGTGCAGCGAGGTTGCAAGCCAGCACCTTGCCGTCGAAATACTTGACGTCAATCACCTTGAGAGTTCCCTCGGTGACGCCGGTCATGTTGAGGTCCTTGATATAGGCGCCAGTCTGCGCGTTGACCACAGCGATCTTGCCATCCTCGGCGTTGACCACATATAGTTTTCCGGCACCGAAGTCCATGTTGCGTGCCTTGCTGTAGGTCGAGAGCCACTTGCTGTCCTTCTTGCCGCTGGTCTCGCTCATGTTCCACCCTTCGGTGAACGCAAGTGGCGGGTTCTTGGCAGTGCCGTCGAGGGCCACTGTGGCAGTCTTGGTGCCGCTGGTGAGGCTAATGGTGCCGCTGTGGTTGCCAGCTGCTGTGGGCGCATACTTCACGGTGAGCGTGCCGCCTGTTGCGGGAAGCGATGCAGGTGTGACGGTATAGAAACCGTTGCTGCACTGCACGGTGATGCCTGCTGTAAGGCCTGCGCCGGTCACAGTGACCGTCTTGGACAATGTCGAGCCCACAGTCACACTGCC
>JAGHSP010000199.1 GCA_018065815.1 Candidatus Sodaliphilus limicaballi
TGTATCTTCAGAAGCGACTGGAACGCATGGAGTTAGAGCTTGCAAATTGTGGTTAGACTCATGCTCGTTGGAATTTTGTTATATAGAAGCAAAAAATCATAATAAAAGTATTTTCTTTTTTTTACCGGACAACAACAAATTATTTTCCTTGCTTATGAGACGATTGATATTGATGATACCGCTTGTGCTGCTTGCGTCGTGCCGCAGCACCAGGGTGGCAGAGGAACGCATGGTGCTGCATGATACCGTGACCGTGGAACAGACCTGCACTGCCGTGGTGCACGACACCGTGAATGTGGCGCTGTGGCAGGATGCCGTGGCACATCAGGTGGCTCTCGACACAGCCGGGCATGTGCGCACTGTGACACGCGTGGTGTATCGCTCGCGCACCGATGCCACCCGTGGCTACACATCGCAACACACCGACTCCACGGCATTGGCGAGGACAACCCGTGCCGAAGCCCGCAGTTCCACGCGCGAGATACCCTCGGGCGAGAAGCCGGCGCCTATATATTACTATGTGTTGTCATTTTTCGTGCTGACGGGCGCAGGGTTTGTTGCAGGCCGTGTGTCAAAGGGACGAAAATAGCCTTATTAAGTCAAAGCGCTCTACCCGAGGTTACTCGGGCGGAACGCTTTGTGTCTTTTCAAGAGTACCTCTGTCAAAGCGAGGCGAAGAATCCTAGCAGGATATAGATAACCAAGAAAATGATTACAGCCACGACACTACGCCACAGGCATCCCAGTGCGCTGTGGGGCTCGGCAAACTTGGTTTTGCCTTTCTGTTTCTTTTTGGCCCTGGGTTGTGCAGGAGAAGTTGTGGCAGGTTTGCTTGTGCGTCGGGGCGGAGTGGGCCTGCTTGCGGGCTGGGTGCGGGGGGTAGCCCCCTTGGCACGATGCGGCGGTGGAGTTGTGTTCATATCGGTGTGGGGTGGACGTGGACGGGCGGCGGGAATGGGCGGGATATCGGTGACCGGGGCTTTCTCAGGAGTCGGCACGGGGGGTATGCGCAGTGCTTGGTCGGTGTGGTTGCACTGCGGGCACACCACCATGCCTCCTGTGAGTGTGAGGTGCTCGGTCGAATATTCCACGGTCTTGCCGCAGTTGGGGCATGTCCAAATCATAATTGATGGTTTTACTTACTCGTAGTGGATGATGGCTTTGACAATGACGTGCCACTTTCCGTTTTCAAAGTGAGCCTCTCCCTCGCGGTCGGTGACGATGCGGGTCTTGCCTGCCGACATCTGTATGGCGTTGCCAGAGCAAGCACGGGTGAGGTTCTCGGAGGGCATCATGAGCGCAAAGCGGTGCACGTCGCTGTTCTCTATCACGCTGAACTCACCGCGCACGCCGTCGTAGGTGGTGAGCACGTAGATTGAGTTGCCCAGCTCGAAGCTCTCGGTAGCACGCATGAAGCACTCGTTGTCGTCGGGTTTAGACAGGTAGAGCGTTTTAGCCGGTCCGCGGCGCACTGGCTTGGGTTCAGGTTTTGGTTCTTTGTGCTCGCGCGCTGGCTTGGTGTCGCGGCGCTCGGTTGTGAAGTCGTGCATCGTGTTCCTGCGCTGTTCTGCAACTTTGCTTGAAAGGGTGTTGATGTGTTGCGACATCTCCTCGGCAAGTTGCTTCATGTTGTTGTTCACCGCCTCGATGTCCTCGATGTAGTTGTCGCGCAGTCGTCGAGCCGTGGATTGGGCTTTCCAAGCAATGTAGAGTGCGGCAAGTGCGATAATAGCCAGCACCAGGTCAATAATCAGGTGCCATGCCTGTGAGTCGCCTGACGGTTGCTGCTCTTCCTGGGCAAGGTCGGGCATATCGACGGTGGCAAGCGTGTCCACCGGGGCGGGTTCAGGCTGTACTTGCGGTTGAGGCTCGGCAGTGGACTCCATGTAGCGTTTGAGCTCGGCCTCGACGTTGGCTGCCAGCCCTCCGGCCAGTTTCTTCACGTCGGCCACAGTGCCTTTCTCGTTCTCGCGTTTCTTGTACTGGGCATAGTTGTCGTCCCAGTTGCGCTTGCCCTTGTACACGTTGTTGAGGTCATCGAGCGAGTACCCCCCGGGATTGCGGCTCTCGAAGTCGGCGGTAGCCTGTCCGTAGCCGTCGTTGAGTGCGTTGAGCTGTGCCACGATGGCCAGCGCATGGTTCCACTGCTGTGTGTTGAGCGATGTGGAGTCGCCGAATGCCTGTGCCATGGCGCTCACTGCCAGCAGCATCGCTGCGATTATCGCGAATGTTCTCTTCTTCATTGTTGCTGAATGATGATTAAGCGTTATACCTTAAATTCTTGAGCAGATTGTGCCTGATAACTCCCACGATGGGATAGAAGAACGGCACGTCCTCGATCACGTCGCCATCTTCATAGCGTGTGGCCAGGAAGGCGTTGATGCCGGCAGCAAGATAGTTGCCCAGGTCGTCGTTCACCACCTCGCAGAAGGTCTTGAACACGCTCTTGTCGATGCCGAACTCGTCGCGCAGGTCGGGGTCGCACACCTCGATAAAGAACTGATTGAACTCCCTCACGCGCTGCACGAGACACTCGCGTGTGTCCATATCCTTGACCTTGGCCAGAGTGAGTTCCTCAATGGGGAGCATCGAGTAGTTGAATTTGAGCGCATTGACCTCACGCGCGCTGTAAGACACCGAGTCGCGGTCGCACATCATCTTCACGCCGCCGCGGCAGGTGATCTGCTTGGGGCACTCGGTCTCAATCTTGATGCTGAAACGCTCGCCGAAGCGCTGGCCATAGACTTTCTCAATGATGAGCTGCGTGAGTTCGGTCACCATTGATGTGCTGCCCACGATGTTGAGTATCTTGGATCCTGTGCCGCTGAAGTACAGTTGCTTGGGCATGCGCAGGTTGCGATCCTTCATCATGGTGGCGATGTAGTAGATTATCGCAGAGTAGAAATACATGAAGATGACCTTGCGCTGTCCGTCGCTTCGCAGCAGAGCGTTGTAGCTGTAAAGGTTGCGGTCTATCTCACGCAGCCCGCGCAGTTCCTCCACGTTCTCGATTGAGAACAGGAACGCGTTGATGTCCTCGCTGCGCTGCTGGGCAGTGATCTTGTCGAGGATGCTGGTGAGGTAACTGATGTTGCAGCTGCGGTCGCTGGCGATGAGCTGCTTGAAATAGCGTGTGTAGTGCTCCAGCAACGGGTTGCGCGCGGCATCTTGCTGCACGAATGCGTCGCCAAAGATGGCATTGCCGGCAAAGCGGAACGATGAGATGACCACAGGCTGGCTGCCCATGCCATCGGGCGTGGGCTGGTAAATGACCACGTCGCTAGTGCCGCCGCCTATGTCGATCGACACATAACTTGCACCGTCCACGTCGGGGCCTTTGTAATAGGCTGCCGGCGCAAGGCTCTCGGTGCAGTTGTGCAGATGGTCGAGGTTGTCGCTGATGTAGGTGCGGAAAAGGTCTTCCCATGTCTCGCGCAGCTGACGACGGTCGCTGCCGCTCATGCTCACGGGGTAGAAATATACTATCTCCACGCGGCGCAAGTCGCTGTTCTCGAGCAGGGCCTTGGCCTTGATGAGAAGCACAATCTCACGCAGGAACTCCTTGGCCTGGCGGTTGTCGTCGCTCCACTTGAGATTGGTGGCAACATTATATCCGTCGAAGAACTTGCGCTCGTAGAGGAACGGTATGTTCACATCGTGGAACAACTGGCATCCGCCGTCGCTGTCGGCATTGCGTGCCAGCGATGTGCGCAACGGGAAACCATACACGTTGTCGATGTCGCGAGGCAAGAACTCGATGCGCTGCACTTGCTCGGCGATGTCGAGGCTTCCCTGCTTCATGAGAGAGGCGATGAGAGCCTGCGAGCTGCTGTATCCCATGGTGAGCGGCTGCGACGCCTGTCCCTTGACGGCCCACTCCACGTGGCTGTTGGTGGTGCCAAAGTCCACGGCAAACACCAGTTCGGTCATCGAGGGAACATAGGTCTTCCACTGCGGCACGATGATGCCCACGTGGGTGCCCAGGTCGCTATGGATGGTCACCTCGGCATAGTCCCACGAGCCGTTCACGTCGTAATAGACGGTGGAGAACGGTCCGGTGACGGTGCGGGGCTTCTCGCTCACGCTGACCGAGCCGGCGGCTGTGGCATCTTGCTTGAACTGCATCGACGCGGTGGCATCGGTGAGCATGGAGAACAGCTGCACGGTGTAGTCGTCGCGGGTCGATGTGCGCACAAAGGGGAATATTGATGTCGAGAGAGTGGCATTGACCATGCGTCCGGTGCCGCGCATCTCGTCAAACTGCCAAGCATGGTCGCTGCTGGGGAAATATACGCGGGTGAGCTCGATGCAGCGCTTCTTCACGGGTATGCGCAGGGTCACAGTGACGCTGCCGTCGCCATTTTCCACGATGTCGAGCGCATTGCGGCCGTTGATGCGCGATGTCAGGTCGCGAGTAGTGAAATACTTGAAATATTCAGCCTTGACGGGCAGCAGGTATCCATTGCGGGCGCTCATGTCGCGCGGCTGCAAGTTGCCGTCGAGGAAATGGTCATTGTCAATCACGCCGTTGAGTTTCACCAGCGTGTCGCTGAGCATATCCACTGTGGTGAGATAAGGGTACTCGATGCTCGTTGCTGGCAGTTTGCGCTGCGACACGGGCACTCCGCCGGTGATCACCAGCGTGTTGCTGTCCCAGTCCTTGTCGATGTAGCGGTAGTGCTCCACGCTGCCGTTGAAACCAGTGCGCAGCACCAGAGGCATGACGGTGCCCTCGGGCTGGGGAACAGTGGGTTCAATCACAAAGTCGCTCTGTGCTGCCTGGGTGCGGATGTCGCGCACTCGCTTGTGGTAGAGGTAGGCTCCCAGCACGTTGACTTGCACGTTGCCGCCGAAGCGGTCGAAGTCGAGGTTGAGGCGATCCATCACCATGGCGGCGTTGTCGTGGCTCAATGCGCTCAGGTTGGGGATTACCTGCACGATGCGGTCATATACAGCCGGGCGTCGCTCACGCAGGATGGCGGCGTTGTGCATCATGTAACGATACACCTGGCCTGCCTTCTCGCGCAGCGAGGGATAGGCGTTGAACAGCAGGAACATGTAGTAAACGAAGTCCTCGTCGCGCTCCCACAGGTGACGCACACTTGAAAAGAGCGACACGCCCTGCTCCACCTTGATGAGGTTGTTGGTCATAGCGCCGGGGGCAGCCATCACCACACTTGCGGGCGATGTGCCGCCTATCACCTTGTTGTCCCACAGCAGGAAGTACCACTCGTCGAGGTCGTCAAAGTTATAAACCTTGTCGGCTTTGAGAAAAAGTTCCAGCGTCTCGCCATAGAGGCGGTGCTGCGAGTGGGCAGTGAGTCGTGCCAACTCGTCCTTGCGGTTCCAGGTGATGATGCGCAGGTAGTCCTTGTGGTTCTCGTAGTCGAAGAGTAGCTGTGCCACGTCGAGGGCGTTGCTCACCAGGCGTTCGTTCATCGCCGCACCGTGCAACTGCGGGTTGGCAAGGTTGTTGAACGCATTCTTCACAAGGTCAATCTGGGCAAACGGGCTGGGGATGGCAGTGCGAGGGTTGCTCGACAAGCCGCCGTCGGGGTCCTTGATCTGCGCGATATCGTCGTCGCTGTAAGGCTCCACAGGAATCCAGTCACCGTTAACATTTTTAGATGTCTTGCTGCTATATGATAGTATCTTGCTCATAGTTATCGTTTTTCTTGTTTTTTTAGCCAGGATATCAATTACCCTCTTAACATCTTAAAGTCTTAAAGTCCAAAATCTTAAAATCTCAATGTCCTAAACTCTTAAACCTTTAAACTCTTAATTGATATTCTCAAATCGCTCGTCGATGATTTTGCTGGCTGCGCGGTTGAAGAGGTCGAGCAGTTTCAGTTCCACCTCGTCGGGGCTATAATTGCTCTTCTGGCTCAAAGCGTTCATCTCGCTCTTGAACACGTTGTTGTCCACCGACTTGCGTCCCAGGAACCCCTTCGACGTGTTCACGTCATGGATCGACTTGCCCATGTTCCATTCGCCCATGTTGAAGATTTCCACGCTGCGCATGTTGTTATACATCTCGTTGATCCAGTCCTTATAAGCCTTCATGATGTCGTCGGTGAGGGTGCGATAGAACTGCGACGCCATGAAGTCACGCTTGATGGCGGGGCTGTCGTTGGTAAACCCCTGCCCTATCATGTCGGCAAAACCGGTGTTGAGGTATATGAACAGCAGGTGGAACTTGACCAGGTGCTTGTAGATGAGCGCGCGTGTCTCGCTGCCCATTGCCTTGAAGTCAACGTTGAGCACGTCGCGATCGAGCGCATACTCATAGGCCGACGATGGCATGGGGTATCCGTTCTCGTCGCAGAGCTGCGACAGCGGCAGTCCGGCAAACTTGAATGGCGCCATGGCTCCGATGAGCTCGACCATGTGCGCGCGGTTGCGCTGTCCGTGCTCGCCGGGGTCGTAGGTATAGGGCACGCTCACCACCTGGTCGCCCAGGTAGAATATCGTGTTGAGGTTGCTGTCGTTGGCGCCGGTGAGTGTCTCCTTGTAGTAGTAAAGGGCACTCTGTGTCTTGACGATGAAGTCGGCCTTGTCGATGCGGTGGTCTTCGCCCAGTTCAAGGTTGAAGTAAGGGAGCACGGTGAGTCCGCCTATCGGGGCCTTGCGCAGCACCTCGCGGTTGCTGATGTCGAGGTTAGCCGCCTGGCGTATGTTCTTCACCATGATGGGGAATCCTGCCGCGCCAGTGCCACCAAAGATGCTGCTGATGAAGAAAATGCGGTCGCCCTGGTTGAACACGTTGGCAAAGGCCTTGAACTCGTTAGAGTCCTTGATTTCGTTCAGCGCCACGCTGCCTATGTTGGGCGAGCCCACGAAGCCTATGTTCATCTTATTTTCTAATTGCTCGTCGCTGAACAGCAGCGATGCCAGCGCCTGGTTGGCCTCGTTCATCGTGTCATAGCCTATGAAGTCGCGGAACTTGTTCTGCTCCACGGCGCTCAGGTTGAAGATGAACGTGTCGTTGATCTGTATGCTAGAGTCGCGCATGATTTCGCGCAATGTGACGATGCGGTTGGCAAAGAATCCGTCCACATCGGTGCGGTTGCCATAGAGGCGGTTGCGTATCATGCGGTAGCTGTTGAGCAAAGCCTCGGTGCGTTTGAGGTCCTCATTGGCTTTGTGCGGGTCGATGATGATGGGCACCAGCTCCAGATTAGGCACTGGCACACCGTTCTCGTCCACCGGGCGCACACCCGCTGCACTGAGCATAAGCATTGATTTGAGCACTCGCGAACCGGTGCCTCCTATTGCACATATAAATAATCGCATAGTTAATTCTTCTTGACAGAAAGAAATTAAAATAATTAAAATAAATTTTTATCCCCGATTACCCCGACATAACAAACAAGAAGAACAGAATTATCTTAAAAAACAAATAATATAAAAAAAATAAAAAAAATAATAACCACTAGTTCCCAAAGAGAAAAAAATATAATCCACGAA
>JAGHSP010000194.1 GCA_018065815.1 Candidatus Sodaliphilus limicaballi
TAAAAACTAAAGTAAAACAGAACTAAGATGCCAACAATTCAGCAATTAGTAAGAAAAGGTCGTACTGCGCTTGAGAGCGCAAGCAAATCGCCCGCGTTGGATTCTTGCCCGCAACGTCGCGGTGTGTGCGTTCGTGTTTACACAACCACTCCCAAGAAACCTAATTCAGCGATGCGTAAAGTAGCCCGTGTTAGATTGACTAACGGTAAGGAAGTCAACAGTTACATTCCCGGTGAGGGTCACAACCTGCAGGAGCACTCAATCGTTATGGTGCGCGGCGGTCGTGTTATGGACCTCCCTGGTGTACGCTACCCCATCGTTCGCGGTACTCTCGATACTGCTGGTGTAGCAGGCCGCACACAGCGCCGCTCTAAGTACGGTGCTAAGCGCCCCAAAGCCGCTAAGAAGTAATCGCTAAACGCAATTAACGACTTTTCAAATTACTAAAAAAGAGATTTAAAACTTATTTTAAACTTAGTTTTTGATTTTATTGGATTGGAAATAGGTTGAGTAAATGGCCGCTACGATGGCCGTTGAAGAACAAAGATGCAAACAACCAAGCGGACAAAAACTACAATTTAATGTAACAATGAGAAAGGCTAAGCCAAAAAAGAGGATCATCCTTCCCGATCCCGTGTTCGGTGACGTGCGAGTTTCTAAGTTCGTGAATCACCTTATGTATGATGGTAAGAAGAATACATCATACCGTATCTTCTACAGCGCACTTGAGTTAGTGGGCAAGAAGATGGCTAATGAAGAAAAAGCTCCCCTTGAGATCTGGAAAGAGGCTCTCGCTAAGGTCACTCCCCAGGTTGAGGTTAAGTCACGCCGCATCGGTGGCGCTACTTTCCAGGTGCCCACTGAGATCCGTGCTGACCGCAAGGAGTCTATATCAATGAAGAATCTCATCATTTTCGCTCGCAAGCGTGGCGGCAAGACTATGGCCGACAAACTGTGTGCAGAGATTATCGATGCTTATAATGAGCAGGGTGGCGCTTTCAAGCGCAAGGAGGACATGCACCGCATGGCCGAGGCTAACCGTGCATTCGCTCATTTCAGATTTTAACATTGACAAGGGAAATAGATTATAATGGCAACTAACGGACAACAATTAAAGTACACTCGCAACTTGGGCATCATGGCTCACATCGATGCCGGGAAAACGACTACATCGGAGCGTATCCTTTTCTATACAGGTCTCACCCATAAAATCGGTGAGGTTCATGATGGCGCTGCCACTATGGACTGGATGGTTCAGGAGCAAGAACGTGGTATCACTATCACCTCGGCTGCTACTACCGCCTTCTGGAAGTACAGGGATAACAAGTATAAAATCAACCTTATCGACACTCCGGGTCACGTTGACTTCACTGTGGAGGTTGAGCGTTCTCTTCGCGTGCTTGACGGCGCTATCGCTACTTTCTGCGCGGTGGGCGGTGTTGAACCTCAGAGCGAAACAGTGTGGCGTCAGGCCGACAAGTATAATGTGCCTCGAATTGCCTATGTGAACAAGATGGACCGCTCGGGAGCCAACTTCCTTGAAGTTGCTCGACAGATGAAGGATATCTTGGGTGCAAATCCTTGCCCCATACAACTTCCCATCGGTTCGGAAGACACCTTCAAGGGTGTCATCAACTTGATCACTATGAAGGCTCTCGTGTGGAACGATGAGACTATGGGCGCTTCTTACGACGTGGAAGAAATTCCAGCCGATCTCCTTGACGAGGCTGTTGAGTATCGCGACAAGATGCTCGAGAGTATCGTTGAGTGTGACGATGAGCTCATGAACAAGTACTTTGACGACCCCGATACCATCACCGAGGAGGAAATCCACCGTGCTCTGCGCGTGGCAACCCTCAAGATGGAAATCGTACCTATGTTGTGCGGTAGTTCGTTCAAGAATAAAGGTGTTCAACCTCTGCTCGACGCTGTGTGTGCCTACCTTCCCAGCCCTGAAGACAGTGATGAGATCGTGGGACATGCAATGGACGACAGCGAGAAGGTTGAGCGTCGCAAACCTGAAGCAAGTGAGCCCTTGTGCGCTCTCGTGTTCAAGATTGCAACCGACCCCTATATGGGACGCCTCGTGTTCTTCCGCGTTTACTCTGGCCAGATCGAAGCCGGCTCTTATGTATTTAACAGCCGTTCGGGCAAGAAAGAGCGCATCTCTCGCTTGTTCCAGATGCACAGCAACAACCAGAACCCCATGGAGGTGATCGGTTGCGGTGACATCGGTGCTGGCGTTGGTTTTAAGGATGTACGCACTGGCGACACTCTGTGCAGCGAGGATCATCCTATGGTACTCGAAGCAATGGACTTCCCCGATCCCGTTCTTGGTATCGCTGTTGAGCCCAAGACTCAAAGCGACCTTGATCGTCTGGGCGTAGGTCTCCAGAAACTCGCAGAGGAGGATCCCACATTCCAGGTTGAGAGCAATGAGGAAACTGGACAAACAATTATTCGCGGTATGGGTGAGCTTCACCTTGACATCATCATTGACCGTCTGCGTCGTGAGTTCAAGGTTGAATGTAACCAGGGCCGTCCGCAGGTTACCTACAAGGAGACCATCAGCCAGGCTGTTGAGCTTCGCGAGGTATTCAAGAAACAAAGCGGTGGTCGTGGTAAGTTTGCCGACATCATTTGCCGCGTTGAGCCTGTTGATCCCGACTTTGAGGGCAGCTTGCAGTTTGTCAACGAGGTTACTGGCGGTGACATCCCCAAGGAATTCATCCCTGCAATCCAGAAGGGTTTCCAGAATGCAATGAAGAGCGGTGTGCTCGCAGGCTTCCCTGTTGAACAACTCAAGGTTACCGTGCTCAGCGGTTCGTTCCACCCCGTGGATAGTGACCAGCTTTCATTCGAGCTCTGCGCTATGCAGGCATTCCGCAGCGCATGCGTCAAGGCACGCCCAGTGCTGCTGGAGCCCATGATGAAGGTTGAGATCGTTACTCCCGAGGAGAGCATGGGTGACGTGATCGGCGATATGAACAAGCGCCGTGGTCAGGTCGAGGGTATGGAGTCAAGCCGCAGCGGCGCTCGCGTGGTTAAGGCAAAAGCACCCCTCGCCGAGATGTTCGGTTATGTGACCGCACTTCGCACCATCACTTCAGGTCGTGCAACTAGCACGATGTCGTTCTCTCACTACTCAGAGGTGAGCAAGTCTATTGCAGAGAAAGTGCTCGCTGAGTGCCAGGGACGAGTTGACTTACTGAAATAAAATTTAAACAAAATAATAATATGAGCCAGAAAATTAGAATTAAACTGAAATCTTACGACCACAGCCTGGTTGACAAGTCGGCTGAGAAAATCGTAAGTACAGTTAAGAGCACCGGTGCTGCTGTGCGTGGTCCAATTCCACTGCCTACACACAAGCGTATCTTCACTGTTAACCGTTCGACTTTCGTTAACAAGAAGTCTCGTGAACAATTCCAACTCTCATCTTACAAGCGTCTCATCGACATCTACGAGTCTTCGGCTCGCACAGTTGATGCGCTGATGAAGCTCGAACTCCCCAGCGGTGTTGAGGTTGAGATCAAGGTGTAGTACACTGTTCACACAACTACAAAGATTATTTATTTTAAATAAGAGTTTATAAAATTATTAAAAAAATTTCAGAGAAATGCCAGGATTATTAGGAAAGAAAATCGGAATGACATCCGTTTTCAGTGCCGACGGTAAGAATGTACCGTGCACTGTTATCGAAGTTGGTCCTTGTGTGGTAACTCAGGTTAAGACTGTTGAGACCGATGGTTACGAGGCATTGCAGTTGGGCTTCGTCGAGAAGAAAGACAAGCACACTACAAAGCCCGAAGCTGGTCACTTCAAGAAAGCCGGTGTGGCTCCGCAAAGACACTTGGCCGAGTTCAAAGGATTTGAAGGCGAGCACAAAGCTGGTGACACTTTCACCGTAGAGCTGTTCAACGACGTTGAGTTTGTTGACGTAGTTGGTACCTCAAAGGGTAAAGGTTTCCAGGGTGTTGTTAAACGTCACGGTTTCGGTGGTGTTGGTCAAGCAACCCACGGTCAGGATGACCGCCTCCGTGCACCCGGTTCAATCGGTGCCTGCTCTTATCCCGCTAAGGTGTTCAAAGGAATGCGCATGGCTGGACAAATGGGTAACAAGCGTTGCACCGTTCAAAATCTTCAAGTTATTAAAATACTGCCCGAGAGCAATGTTCTCGTGGTTAAGGGTTCAATCCCCGGCAGTAAAGGTTCAATCGTTTTAATTGAGAAATAATGGAACTCGCAGTATATAACATTAAGGGTGAAGACACCGGGAAGAAAGTAACTCTCAACGATGCAGTATTTGCTGTTGCAGAGCCTAGCGAACACCTCGTTTATCTCGATGTTAAGCAGCACTTGGCAAACATGCGCCAGGGCACCCACAAATCTAAAGAAAGAAGTGAAATTGCTGGTTCAACTAAGAAGTTAGGTCGCCAGAAGGGCGGCGGTGGCGCTCGCCATGGTGATATCAACTCACCCCTGTTGCGTGGTGGTGGTCGCGTGTTCGGTCCCCGTCCCCGTAACTATAGCTTCAAGTTGAACAAGAAGATGAAGGCTCTCGCTCGTCGTTCTGCCCTCACTTTCAAGGCTCAGCAAAATCAGATCATGGTAGTTGAGAACTTCACTTTTGATGCTCCTAAAACTAAAGATTTCGTAAATATTACTAAAAATCTTAAAATTGAGGGCCAAAAGATCCTTCTCGTTTTGCCAGGTCAGGATAAAAACGTATATTTGTCAACCCGAAACTTGCAGACCGCAAGTGTCGTGACTGCTTCGGACATCAACACTTATCGTATTTTGAACAATAAGATGATGGTTGTGTGCGAGGGCAGTGTTGATGTGCTTAACAATTTAAAGTAATTAAAGGAGGTAAAAAACAATGAGTATTCAGATTCAACCTATCGTTTCGGAGAAGGCTAACGCTATCAGCGAGAGCACTAATCGCTATTCATTCAAGGTATCTCCCGACGCTAACAAGTTCCAGATCAAGGACGCAGTTGAAAAACTGTATGACGTGAAGGTCGTTGGCGTGAGCACAATGAACTATGACGGCAAGAAGAAACAGCGTTACACTAAGAGCGGTATCCTTCGTGGTAAGGTGGCTGCTTTCAAGAAAGCTGTTGTAACTGTTGCCGAAGGTCAAACTATTGATTTCTATAGCAATATTTAATAAAGAGAAATGGCAGTAAGAAAATTTAAGCCCACAACACCGGGGCAAAGACACAAAGTTATTGGTGTATTTGATGAAATCACAAAGAGTACACCAGAGAAATCTCTTACAGTCGGTAAACGTAGTACTGGTGGCCGCAACAATGAAGGCCACCTTACTATGCGTTACTTGGGCGGTGGCCACAAGCGTCGCTACCGTTTCATCGACTTCAAGAGAAATAAAGACGGTGTGCCAGCTCGTGTAAAGAGCATCGAGTACGATCCTAACCGCTCGGCTCGCATCGCGCTCCTTTACTACGCAGATGGTTATAAAGCTTATATAATTGCACCCAACGGCTTGCAAGTTGGCGCTACAGTTGAAAGCGGTGAGAACGTAGCCCCTGAATTGGGAAACGCGCTTCCACTCAGTTCTATTCCTGTTGGTACTTTAATTCACAACATTGAGCTCCGTCCCGGACAGGGCGCTTGCATGGCTCGTTCAGCAGGCACTTTCGCTCAATTGACTTCTCGTGAAGGCACCTATGCAATCATCAAATTACCTTCGGGCGAAACTCGCAAAGTCCTCGCTGCTTGCCGCGCTACTATCGGTGTAGTTGGTAACAGTGATCACGCTCTTGAGCAGTCAGGTAAGGCTGGTCGCTCTCGCTGGCTCGGACGTCGTCCGCACAACCGTGGTGTTGTTATGAACCCTGTTGATCACCCCATGGGTGGTGGTGAAGGACGCCAGAGTGGTGGACATCCCCGTTCTCGCAACGGTCTTTACGCTAAGGGCTTGAAGACCCGCGCACCGAAGAAGCAGTCTTCGAAGTACATCATTGAAAGAAGAAAGAAGTAATTTGTTGATTTAATTAAACGCCGAATATGAGTCGTTCATTAAAAAAAGGCCCCTTTATCAGTGTTAAGCTCGTGAAGAAGGTGGAAGCTGTGAATGCTAGCGGTAAGAGCTCTGTGATCAAGACTTGGTCTCGTGCTTCTATGATTTCTCCTGATTTCGTAGGTCTTACTTTCGCTGTTCACAACGGAAACAAGTTCATCCCTGTTTACGTAACTGAGAACATGGTAGGCCACAAGCTGGGTGAGTTTGCACCCACTCGCACTTTCCGTGGTCACAGCGGTAATAACAAGAAGTGATCATCGGGTCAATAAGTTTATAGATAAAAAAAAGAATTAAAAATACAATGGGTAAAAGAAAAAGAGAATCAGCTAACTTGAAGAAGGAAGCTCGCAAGAACGAAGCCTTTGCTAAGCTGCGCAACGTCCCCAGCTCACCCCGCAAGATGCGCCTGGTGGTTGATATGGTACGTGGCGTCGAGGTTTTCAAAGCTCTCGGTTTGCTCCACTTCTCAAACAAAGCAGCTGCTGCCAATGTAGAGAAACTTCTGAAATCAGCCATTGCTAACTGGGAGCAGAAGAACGGTGCTAAGGCCGAAAGCGGCCAACTCTACATCAAGTCAATCAATGTTGACTGTGCACCTATGTTGAAGCGCCTCCGTCCGGCTCCTCAAGGACGTGGCTACAGAATTCGCAAGCGTTCGAACCATGTTACATTGTTCGTCGATACTATTAACTCTAACGAAAAAGACGCATAAGATATGGGACAGAAAGTTAATCCAATTGCAAATCGTTTAGGTATCATCCGCGGTTGGGATTCCAACTGGTACGGTGGTAGTAATTATGGAGATACTCTGCTCGAGGATAACAAAATCCGCAAGTATCTTAAAGAGCGTCTGGCTAAGGCCAGCATTTCACGCATCGTTATCGAGCGCACTCTCAAGCTGGTGACAATCACCATCTGCACTTCTCGCCCCGGCACTATCATCGGTAAGGGTGGTGAAGAAGTTGACAAGCTGAAGAAGGAGCTCGAGAACCTCACAGGCAAGGATGTTCAGCTCAACATCTTCGAGGTTAAGCGCCCCGAACTTGACGCTGAACTCGTGGCTAGCAACATCGCTCGCCAGGTTGAAGGTAAGATCGCTTACCGCCGTGCCGTGAAGATGGCTGTGGCTTCTACAATGCGCGCTGGTGCTGAGGGCATCAAGGTCCTCGTGAGCGGTCGCCTCAATGGCGCCGAGATGGCTCGCAATGAAATGTTTAAGGAAGGACGTACCCCGCTGCACACTCTGCGTGCCGACATTGACTACGCACTCGTGCCCGCTCTTACTAAGGTAGGTCTCATCGGTATCAAGGTTTGGATCTGCCGTGGTGAAGTTTACGGCAAGCGTGATCTCGCTCCTAACTTTGCTAACAACAATGAGCGCCGTTCTGGTGGCGAGCGTCGCCGCGGTGGCTTCCGTAAGCAAAAGAACAACAATCGTTAAGTATTTTTATTAACTGAAGAACAATGTTACAACCTAAAAGATTAAGATACAGAAGACCTTCTGACGGACATCCTCGTCAGTACAGCAAGCGTGGCAACCAGCTCGCTTTTGGTTCTTTCGGAATCAAGACTCTCCAGAGCAAGTGGATCACTGCTCGCCAGATTGAAGCTGCTCGTATTGCTGTGACACGTTACATGCAACGTGAAGGTCAAGTTTGGCTTCGCATTTTCCCCGACAAACCTTACACTCGCAAGCCCGCCGACGTGCGTATGGGTAAAGGTAAAGGTGATGTTGCCGGTTATGTTGCACCTGTTCACCCCGGTCGCATTCTCATCGAGATCGACGGTGTGAGCTTCGAGACTGCTAAGGAAGCATTGCGCCTCGCTGCTCAAAAGCTTCCCGTGATAACTAAGTTTGTGGTTCGTCGTGACTATGATCCGACACAAAATGTGTAATTTAAGAGACTATGAAGAAAGAAAACATTAAGGAACTGAGCGATAAGGAATTGCTCGACCGCCTCGACGCGGCTCAAAAGGAGTACATGCAGGAGAAAGTCCAGCACACAATCACTCCTCTTGATAATCCCGCAAAGATTACACTTGACCGCAAAATGATTGCACGCCTCAAGACCGAGGTGCGTGCTCGTCAACTCAACATTAAATAATCCCAAGTAAAATGGAAAGTAGAAATTTAAGAAAAGAAAGAATTGGGGTTGTTTCTAGCAACAAGGGTGACAAGACAATCACTGTAACCATCAAGTGGAAAGAGAAACACCCAATCTATGGTAAGTTTGTCAACAAGACAAAGAAGTACCATGCTCATGATGAGAAAAACGAGTGCAACGTGGGCGATACCGTTCGCCTGATGGAGACTCGTCCCTTGAGCAAAACCAAGAGATGGAGATTAGTTGAAATAATCGAAAAAGCGAAGTAATTTAAATTATGATACAGACTGAAAGTAGACTGACAGTAGCTGACAACAGTGGCGCACGCGAGGTGTTGTGTATCCGTGTCCTTGGTGGCACCGGACGCCGTTATGCTTCGGTAGGCGACATCATTGTTGTTACCGTTAAGAACGCAATCCCTGCAAGCGACGTTAAGAAGGGTACCGTATCACGCGCAGTCGTAGTACGCACTAAGAAGGAGATTCGTCGTGCCGACGGTTCTTACATCCGTTTTGATGACAATGCTTGCGTGTTGTTGACTAACGCTGGCGAGTTGCGTGGAACTCGTATCTTTGGCCCCGTGGCTCGTGAACTCCGTGCCACCAACATGAAGATTGTTTCACTCGCTCCCGAAGTTCTTTAATCACACTTTTAAAGCAATTAATTAAGTAATGGCAAAGTTACATATTAAGAAAGACGATACCGTTTTTGTATTGGCGGGTGAAGACAAGGGTAAGACCGGTCGCGTTCTTAGCATCGATGCAAAGAAGAACCGTGCAATCGTTGAAGGTATCAACATGGTATCAAAGAGTACCAAGCCTAATGCTAAGAATCCTCAGGGCGGCATCGTGAAGATGGAGGCTCCCATCCACATGAGTAACCTCAACGTGGTTGACCCCAAGACCAAGAAAGCTACCCGCGTAGGCTTCAAATTTAACGAGAAGGGCGAAAAAATCCGTTATTCTAAAAAATCAGGAGAGGAGATCAAGTAATGAGTACAACGCTGAAAAAACAATATGACGAGGTAATTGCTCCCGCTTTGATGAAGCAATTCAACTACAGTTCGTCAATGCAGATTCCCCGTCTCACTAAGATCGTCCTCAATGAAGGTCTTGGTGACGCAACACAAGACAAGAAGATTATCGACACTGCAATCAACGAGCTTACAACTATCACTGGCCAGAAGGCTGTGATGACACTTTCGAAGAAGGATATCTCTAACTTCAAGGTGCGTAAGAAAATGCCTATCGGTGCTCGCGTGACATTGCGTCGTGATCGCATGTATGAGTTCATGGAGCGTTTCATCCGCATCGCTCTTCCTCGTATTCGTGACTTCAAGGGTATTCCTGGCAAGCTCGATGGTCGTGGTAACTACACAGTGGGTGTGACTGAGCAAATCATCTTCCCCGAAATCAACATTGACAGCGTTAACAAGATGACTGGTATGAACATCACCTTCGTTACTACTGCCAAGACCGATGAGGAGGGTTATGCACTGCTCAAGGCGTTCGGACTTCCGTTTAATAACAAATAAAAATAGTTAGTTTATGGCAAAAGAATCAATGAAGGCCCGTGAGGTTAAGCGCGCTAAGCTTGTTGCTCGTTTTGCTGAAAAGCGTGCGGCTCTCAAGAAGATTGTCAACACTTCTGACGATCCTGAACAGGCTTTTGAAGCAGCTTGCAAGCTTCAGGCTCTGCCCAAGAACGCTTCTCCCGTGCGTCTGCACAACCGTTGCAAGCTCTCAGGCCGCCCCAAGGGTTACATGCGTCAGTTCGGTATTTCTCGTATCGATTTCCGTGAGATGGCTTCAGCCGGTCTCATCCCTGGCGTTAAAAAGGCTAGCTGGTAATCTGGCTGCTTTACATTAAAGAGAAATAATTTTTTTCTAGTATTAAATATTGTTCGGACTCTGCTCCGATTAGTGTCCAGAGTTCCGAATCAATTTAAAACAATTAAAAATAATGACTGATCCTATTGCAGATTATTTGACAAGATTGAGGAATGCGATCAAGGCACAGCATCGTGTCGTTGAAATCCCTTCTTCGAAATTGAAGAAAGAGATCACTAAGATTCTCTTTGACCAAGGTTACATCTTGAACTATAAGTTCGTTGAAGATGAAACTCCCGCAGGTACCATCAAGATTGCGTTGAAGTATGACGCAGTTGATAAGGTAAATGCTATTAAGTGCCTCACACGTGTGTCTCGTCCCGGTTTGCGCCAGTACACTGGTTACAAGGAGATGCCCCGCGTGCTCAACGGTTTAGGTATTGCCATCATCTCTACTTCTAAGGGTGTTATGACCAACAAGGAAGCTAAGGCACAGAAGATTGGTGGTGAAGTTTTGTGTTACGTTTATTAATAAAGGAGGGAACAAGATATGTCAAGAATTGGTAAATTGCCCATCGTGTTACCCGCTGGCGTAACAATTGAACAGAAAGACAATGTGATTACTGTTAAGGGTCCCAAGGGTGAACTCAAGCAGTCTATCAACCCCAACATCACTGTTGAGGTTGAGGGTAACGAGATCAAGGTGTCTCGCCCCAACGACGAGCGTGAGTCTCGTGCACAGCACGGCTTGTATCGTGCCCTTATCAACAACATGGTTGTAGGCGTTAGCCAGGGTTTCAAGAAAGACCTCGAGATCGTTGGTGTCGGTTATCGTGCCACTAGCAACGGTCAGGTGCTTGAGCTTGCCCTCGGTTTCTCACACGCTATCTACTTGAAGATGCCTGCTGAGGTTAAGGTTGATGCTAAGACTGAACGTAACAAGAACCCGCTCATCACTCTGGAGTCTTGCGACAAGCAGCTCCTGGGTCAGATTTGCGCTAAGATTCGTTCATTCCGCAAGCCTGAACCTTACAAGGGCAAGGGTGTTAAGTTCGTTGGCGAAGTTATTCGTCGTAAGTCTGGTAAAACGGCTGCTGCCAAATAATAAGTAGAACATCATGATATCTAAATTAGAAAGACGTAATAAAATCAAAGCACGCATTCGCGGTCGCATCAGCGGTACTCCCGAGCGTCCCCGCTTGTGTGTCTTTAGAAGCAATAAGCAAATTTATGCCCAGGTCATTGATGACCTCGCCGGCAACACACTCGTATCTGCCTCTTCAAAGGGCATCGACGAGGGAACTAAGAGTGAAATTGCTGCTAAGGTTGGTGAACTCATCGCTAAAAAGGCGCTTGAGGCTGGCATCAGCACTGTAGTGTTTGACCGCAACGGTTTCTTGTTCCATGGTAGAATTAAATCATTGGCTGACGGCGCTCGCAAAGGCGGACTTAAATTTTAATAAATCATGGTTAAGAAAAATAATAGAGTTAAAATATCAAGCGACATTGAGTTGAAGGAACGCCTCGTTGCTATCAACCGCACTACTAAGGTTACCAAGGGTGGTCGCACATTCACCTTTGCTGCTATCGTCGTTGTAGGTGATGGCAATGGTGTTATTGGTTACGGTCTGGGTAAGGCTAATGAGGTTACTACCGCTATCTCAAAAGGTGTTGAGAACGCAAAGAAGAACCTCGTTAAGGTTCCCGTACACAATGGTACAATTCCTCACGAGCAAATCGCTAAGTTCGGTGGTTCTCGCGTCATCATGATGCCCGCAACCCCCGGTACCGGTGTTAAGGCCGGTGGTGCGATGCGTGCCGTATTTGAGAGCATTGGTGTTACCGACGTGATCTGTAAGTCTAAGGGTTCATCTAACCCCCACAACCTTGTAAAAGCCACTATCGCTGGCTTGCAGGAGATGAGAAGTCCCCTCGAGGTTGCTCACTATCGCGGTGTAACTCTTGATAAGGTGTTTAACGGTTAATAGATTATTATTATGGCTAAGATACAAATCAAGCAAGTTAAGAGTCGCATCAATCGTCCCGAGCGTCAGAAGAGAACTCTCGATGCTCTCGGACTGCACAAAATGAATCAAGTGGTTGAGCATGACGACACTCCCGAAATTCTCGGTATGGTTAACGCTGTTCGTCACCTGGTTGTAGTAACTAAGGTAGGTGAATAATTAAATTTTAATAGAAGATATGGAATTACATAATTTACAACCCGCTGTTGGTTCTAACAAGAAGAAACGTCGCATTGGTCGTGGTCCTGGCTCAGGCAAGGGTGGTACTTCAACTCGTGGTCACAAGGGTGCTAAGTCACGCTCAGGCTACAAGAACAAGGTTGGTTTCGAAGGTGGTCAGATGCCTTTGCAGCGTCGTCTGCCCAAGACTGGTTTCAAGAATATCAACCGTGTTGAGTACAAGGCTATCAATGTAAATGTTCTTGAGGCACTTGCAAGTCAGAACAACCTTGAGAAGATCACTGTTGCTGACCTCATGCAGGCTGGTCTCGTTCGTAAGGGTCAACTCGTTAAGATCCTTGGCGTGGGTTCTCTCTCTCATAAGCTTGAAGTAGAGGCTAACGCATTCTCGAAGACAGCCGAGGCTACTATCACTGCGGCTGGTGGTTCAATTGCTAAAGTTTAATTCTGATGAAGTTTATTCAAACAATACTGAACATCTTTAAAATTGAAGATTTGCGCAACCGTCTCGGTGTGACATTCCTTCTGGTGCTTGTTTACCGTTTAGGTTGTCACATCGTGCTCCCCGGCATCAGTCCTGCTGACCTCGAGGCAATGCGTAATTTTACTGACAAAGGACTCATGCAGCTTCTTGACATGTTCTCGGGCGGTGCGTTCTCTCAGGCTTCAATTTTTGCACTGGGTATCATGCCCTATATCACTGCATCTATCGTTATCCAGCTTGCTGGTATGGTGCTTCCTTCTTTCCAGAAGATGCAACGCGAGGGTGAGAGTGGTCGCATGAAACTCAATCAGTACACCCGCTATCTCACTGTGGCTATCCTCTTCGTTCAGGCTCCTGCTTATCTGGTGAACCTCCAGTATCAGGTGACTGCGGCTGGTGGTCATGCACAGCTCAGCATGTGGGTGATGATTTATCTGTCAGTAGTTCTGACTGCCGGCTCTATGTTCATCATGTGGCTTGGTGAGAAGATCACTGATAAGGGTGTGGGCAATGGTATCTCAATGATTATCCTTGTGGGTATCATCGCTCGTTTCCCTGGTGCTATTTTCCAGGAGTTCACCGGTCGTTTGAACACGGCACAAGGTGGTCTCGTGATGTTCCTTGTAGAGATTATCATTCTGTTTGCTGTTATCGCAGGCGGTATTATGCTGGTTCAGGGTACACGCAAAGTGCCCGTGCAGTATGCTAAGCGCATCATCGGTAACAGACAATATGGTGGTGCACGCCAGTACATTCCCTTGAAGGTGAATGCTGCTAACGTGATGCCTATCATCTTTGCCCAGGCACTTATGTTCATCCCCATCACACTTGCGGGATTCGGTGCTCATAGCAATGCTGACGGCGTCCTCGGCACTATCTCTCGTGTATTTGGTGACATGAATGGTGTGTGGTACAATGTAGTTTACTTTGTGATGATCGTATTGTTCACTTATTTCTACACTGCTATCACAGTTCGCCCCAATGACATTGCAGAGAATCTGAAGAAGAACAGTGGTTTCATCCCTGGTGTTAAACCTGGCAAGAAGACTGCTGAATATCTCGATTCAATCATGTCGCGCATCACTTTGCCCGGATCATTGTTCCTCGGCATCGTGGCTATTATGCCTGCGTTTGCACGCTACTTCGGCGTCAACCAGTCATTCGCACAGTTCTTTGGTGGCACATCATTGCTCATCCTTGTAGGTGTTGTTCTCGACACCCTGCAACAGATAGAGACTCACCTCATGATGCATCATTATGATGGTCTCATGAAGTCTGGTAAAATCAAGGGTCGTACCAATTAATTCTTACTTGACAATTTGTAAGATTTAAGAATGATTTACCTAAAGACAGATGAAGAAATAGAGCTTCTGCGTGAAGCTAACCTTGTAGTGGCCCGCACACTTGGCGAAGTCGCCAAGTGGGTGGCCCCTGGGGTTACTACTCGCAAGCTTGACCAGATAGCTGAAGACTACATTCGCTCGCAAGAGTGTGTGCCAGGATTCAAGGGTCTGTACGGTTTTCCGGCAACATTGTGCATCTCGGTTAACGAGGTTGTTGTGCACGGTTTCCCCTCAAATTATGCACTGCGCGAGGGTGACATCGTTTCGTGTGACTGCGGAGCTGTTACAAAAGCTGGTTTCAATGGCGATTCTACCTACACGTTCTGTGTGGGTGAGGTAAGCGAAGAGGTGAAGGCCTTGCTGCGCACTACAAAGGAATCGCTCTATGTGGGAATCGAGAAAGCCGTTCCTGGGAACAGAATCGGTGATATCGGTAACGCAATCCAGCAATATTGCGAGAAACGTGGTTATAGCGTGGTTCGCGAGATGTGTGGACATGGTGTTGGGAAGAAACTTCATGAAGATCCTGAAGTCCCTAACTACGGACGCCGCGGAACCGGCGCCTTGATTAAAAACGGCATGTGCATTGCAATCGAGCCTATGATCAACATGGGAAGCAAGAACATCGTTACTGAAAGCGATGGCTGGACAACCCGCACACGTGACCGCAAGCCCAGTGCTCACTTCGAGCATAGCATAGCAGTTCATCATGGTAAGCCTGACATCCTTTCTTCGTTTAATTATATAAAAGAAGTATTAGGTGATCGCTTCATTTGACAACAGGTAAAACATTATTAATATTAAGCAAGTATGGCAAAACAGACCGCAATAGAATTAGACGGTACAATCGTAGAGTCATTGTCTAACGCAATGTTCCGCGTTGAGCTGGAGAATGGTCATCAGATCATTGCTCATATCTCAGGAAAGATGCGCATGCATTACATCAAGATACTTCCTGGAGATAAGGTTCGTGTGGAGATGAGTCCCTATGATTTGACCAAAGGTAGAATTTCATTTAGATATAAATAAAAAATCACATAGAATTATGAAAGTAAGAGCCTCTATCAAGAAGCGCACTCCTGATTGCAAGATCGTACGTCGCAAAGGTCGTTTGTACGTAATCAACAAAAAGAACCCTAAGTTCAAGGTACGTCAGGGCTAAAAAGTCGCAATTTTCAGGATTGCTATAGGTTGAGAAGCATTTTTTTGCTGCAACCTTACTTAAAATTCAATTAATTTGATTAATTTTGCACAAAAATTTAAAAAAATAATATGGCAGTACGTATTGTCGGAGTAGATTTACCCCAAAACAAGCGCGGTGTTGTTGCATTGACCTACATTTACGGTATTGGTCGTAGCAGCGCTGCTACAATCCTGTTGAAGGCTGGTGTAAGCGAAGACACTAAGGTTAAGGATTGGACCGATGCCGAGGCAGCTAAGGTGCGCGAGGTAATCGGTAACGAGTACAAGGTTGAAGGTGACCTTCGTACAGAGATTCAGATGAACATCAAGCGACTTATGGACATCGGTTGCTATCGTGGTGTCCGTCATCGTAACGGTCTTCCCGTTCGTGGTCAGAGTACAAAGAACAACGCTCGTACACGTAAGGGTCGCAAGAAAACAGTTGCAAACAAGAAGAAAGCTACTAAATAATAATTAAGTATGGCAAAAAAGACAGTCGCAGCAAAGAAGAGAGTTGTTAAGGTTGACGGCGTAGGTCAACTTCACGTGCATTCTTCTTTCAACAACATCATTGTGTGCC
>JAGHSP010000013.1 GCA_018065815.1 Candidatus Sodaliphilus limicaballi
ATCCTCAGCCAATGGAACGCCAACGGCTGGATCAAAGTCACCTCAAAATCCATCTACGAGAAACTACTATGATGACTCCATCCGACATACAACAGCTTCAAGACCAGCCCATAGAGCAAGTCGCCGAAGGCTTAGGGCTCTCCGTGCGCCACCACCATGCCCTCTGCCCCTTCCACGACGACAGCCACCCTAGCCTGAGTTTCAACGTCCGTCGCAACCGCTACCGCTGTTTCGTCTGCGATGCCCACGGAGGCGTAATCGACCTCGTGATGCACTGCCTCGGCAAAGACTTCGTGTCGGCCTGCCAATGGTTAGGTGCGACAGGCACTAAGCGCGAGCAGCTGCAAGCCGTTACCAAGGACAACCCTCACCATGACGAGCCGAAGCCCGATATCGCCTATCTGGAACGTCTGATGTCCCGTCCCGTGCTGACCGAAGCCGCCCAAGACTTCCTCTTCGAAGAGCGCAAACTCGCCCCCGAGGTCATTAGTGCCTTAGGCATCAGCTCCATCAGCTACGACTGCCCCATGTCATCGGCACCCCATCCCGCCTGCTTCGACGGTCCCGCCTTGCTGATACCCTACCGCGACCTCGACGGCAAATTGGTTTCCGTCCAGAGCCGTTATCTCGGGCAAGAGGACCGCCCCCGTTTCCGCTTTCCTAAAGGCAGCAGATGCCACATCTTCAACCTGAACGGTCTCAAGGACCTTGCTTCCGGCACTCCGGTCTTCATCACCGAAGGCGTCACTGACTGTCTCGCCATGCTCTCGGCAGGATTCGCCTCCATCGCCATCCCCAGCGCCACCTTGCTGACCCTCTCCGACCGTCACCTGCTATCGACCTGGAGCGCGGAACACGGCACAAGGTTTCACATGTGCCCCGATGCCGACACGCCCGGCGAGAAGCTCTTCCAACAGTTACACGAACTGCTCCCCACCCTCGTCCGCCACCAGCTACCCGCAGGCTTCAAGGACGTAGGCGCATATTATGCCCATGTTAAAATGTTAAATTGTTAAAATGTTAAAACGTTAAATCCATGCACATCACACTAACAAGAAAAGACAAGACCCCATACGCCATCGACGGCCAAATCACCATCGACGGAGAACACATCTGCGACACGGCCGAGTGTATAACCGCCGCCCTTCCTGTGGGCACCTACCGTGTGGCACTCATCCGCTGTCACCAACACGGCCGCAAGATGCCCGTCATCATTCCCATGAGTGAGGCTGCAAGCGCCTTGCGTGGAGCCGACACACACATCACGCCACTGCTTGTCGCACGTCCCAAATGCGCCAGCTGCAAGAAACTGAAATGCGTCAGCAACAACACCCCCATGCCCCGCTACTGTCCCATGATCAAGCCCGGCAACGGAGTCTGCAACCGACAGGACGGCAGCATCATCGTTGGCGAACGTTTCGTCAGCGGCTGCCTCCTCCATCCCGTCACGCACTTCAACCGCCTCTACGAAAGGATACGCAAATCGGCCAGCCGAGGCCACGACATCACCTTAACCATCGTCTAACGATTCCCGTCTGATGGCGGGAACGGAGATCGTGGGGATAAACAAAAGGCGGCGGCAAGGAAGGTTCACGCTAAGCGCGATGACGGATCGCCGCCGCTTGCCTGACCAACTCAAAAACTCCATTCCCTCGAGCTTGCGAGAGGGAACCTTTTCACAAAAAAATCACCTTATCATGAGAACAATCAACAAGATTATCATCCACTGCTCGGCCACCACCGAGGGCAAGGACTTCACCATCGAAGACATCGACCGCTGGCACCAGCAAAGAGGCTTCAAGATGGTAGGCTACCACTACGTGATCCGCCTCGACGGCACCATCGAGCAAGGCCGCCCGCTCGAACAGGCAGGCGCACACTGCAAGGGACACAACACCCACTCCATCGGCATCTGCTACATCGGCGGTCTCGACACCGAGGGCAAGCCGAAGGACACCCGCACAAAGGCTCAGCGCGACATGCTCTGGGCATTGGTCAAGTCACTGAAAGTCAAATATCCAAAAGCAACCATCCATGGCCACAACGAATTTGCCCACAAGGCTTGTCCTTGCTTTGATGTGCGTGCTGAGTTTAGAGGGGTGTAGCGCCCTGCGCCACCGTCATCGCGAGACGGTCACGCTCGGCACCTTGCAAACGAAAAGGGAGTCGCATGAGGCGATACGCCTCAGCGACTCCCTAACCAGAACGCTCTGTTTCAGTGCCGACAGCCTCGACCTGAGACTGTGCGACAGCATCCTCCTGCTCCACGCCACCCACGTGCGGTTCGGACAGAAGTCACACTCGGAGCGGCATTACGAACAGGTGAAGCAGACGTGCGATACCGTTGCGCGACTGCAGTATCAGCAGCAAAACGATGAGTGCCATGCCGAAGCGGGTCTCATCGCAACGCCCCCGACGCAGAAAGGGCATCCGCTGCCCTGGATCCTATCAGGGGCAGTCATCACCCTCGGCCTATGCCTGCTGCTATGGCTGAGACAGAGGAAACAATGAAAAGCGAAAAGCCTCCGGCGGGGATTCCCGCTGGAGGCTTTCTTATAAAGCAGCTTTCTCATTATTCATCAACTTATTCTCCATCATGCGTTTCCAGCCAAGCTTTTGCAGCCACAAGGAACGGATGATCGTCAATAACATATTGACAAATCGGATTACTCAAACTCAACACCTCAATATCATGAAACATATCATCATCCAGCGAATCACCCAGAACGTCTTTTGCAAATCTATCAAAATAATATTTTTTTCGAATAACACAAATAACATACTGCCAATCCCACTTCAATTCTCCATTTTGCAAACAGACAAATCTATAAATCCACTCCATCGGATTGGACGATTTTCTAACAATTGACGAAAGCAGTTGCTTAAAGCATTCATAATTTAATTGGCTGACATCATAAAAAGCTTCAAGAGTGTCTTTCTCAAATGGGGCTACCGAAACCCTTTCATTGACAAACCTTAATATTATCAGTTTTCGCCATTCTGCAAGCATAGAGTCAGAGAACACAGAGACATAATCTTCTCCAAGTTTCATTTTTGCGACAACCAACGCCAAATCTTCAAAGCGAGCGTCTTCTTCAAAAAAATGTTGATGCAATTCTATTTCCTCCTTGGTTGCACTTTCTTTTCTTGCGTCTTCAACATGATACATATTCAGGACTATGTTTGAGAAATCCTTGTTCTCAAAATAATCATTCTTTGTTTTAAGATAATTCATGCCGACGTTTGAACTGTAGGCTGCATCAAAAAGCAGAAGAACTTTTTTCAGCATTTTGAGTCTGTCAAATTGCCCATCCTCAACATGCCACCGCATTTTATGAATTACCGACTCCAAGGTCGGAGATTGCACCAATTCCGGGAGATTTATTTTAAATTCCCGTTCTGGCAACTGAATCAAATAATTCACCTCCGCATTGGTTTTCTCTCCGACACGGTATCGTCCTGCAAAAAACTTAAAGTATTCCGATGCGAAACAGATTCTGTTTTTTTGACGATAATTACACTCATCATAAAACAAATCTGAAACCAACTTTTTGACAAAATCCGTCTTAGCAGGTGCCGCATCTTCAACTGCCTGACTGGGCGTTAACACACCTTGCGAGTCTAATTCCGATTCATCGCTGCTATGGCCTTTTTTTTGATGTATTTCCTTTAACAATCTAATTGTTTGCTTATCAGTAAATGCCTCATGATAGTTTTTTTTCAAACACAGCCTTCTTGTTGACCCAGTCAACTGCAACAAATAATCGTCATGGTCACGCAAGACCCTATAAATAGTTTGATCAACAAATTGAATCAAGGTGATTTTATACAAATCGGCAAAACAGACATCATTCAAAATGTTCTGTCTTTTCAGCACATCCATACTGAATGACAAAAGATTGATGAAACGAAACACATCCCTCATATTCTGAAATGCACAATCAATAAATTCTATTTTTTCGATTTCCCCCATACACTGCTTAATCTCTTCTTGCGAATAACCAAATTTTTCAAGAACGTTTTTAGTCTGTCCTTTCAAGTCATTGGTCGCCGAACAATCACAAGCGGGAAAGAGCATTTCCATATTAAAGAACTTCTTGACATACAAATCAGTATCTTCGATGCCAGCAATAGAAATAGTTTTCTTAACGGATTCTATGTCAGCCGCTAAAACGTACACAACATTGGGAAAATCCGCAGTGTTCCGAATCAACTTGAACAACGCCATCAATTCATCAGGCAGCAACCGGTCAACATCATCGACAGCAACAACAAGACAACGCTTTTGCTCTTTTAGGATAGCAGATATCTCGGAATATTGCTTCTCCATCGATTTATTAGGACGTCCCACCCTATCAGACAGATGCTTGGCGAGACCAGAACTAATTGGTTCAGTAACCACATCAGAATATGCCTTCAAGGCCTTAGGAAGAAGCACTTCCGACCGCCCGACTTCCTCCGCAATAACCTTAAAGAAATTCTGAACTACCTTATCCGGTCCGCTGCTAATCCAAGGTTTAAAATCGACCCAATTCATATCCAAGGTCTCAACACGATACCGCAACAGTTTAAGGAACGAAGACTTCCCCATGCCGTATTTTTCATTCAAAAGTACGGTGAAAGCACCTTCCTTTAAGCAACCATCATAGAATGTCTTAACTATTTTTTCCGCCAAAACAACAGCATAGTTTTCTCGTCGATAATCATCTTTGTCTGTTGGATGCTCTTCGCAAAATGGCAAAGAATGTAATTCTATTGTTTTTGGGTTCTTTTCCCATCTCTTTTTGATGACAAACAGTTCTCCTGCCAAACCTAACAAAAACATCCAATCAGAATATGCCACCCCTTTCCAGCCATAAAAAACATACCTTCCGCATAAACGGAATGGCAAATAAACCATGATTACAAACGCCAGTACTATGAGTGATTGCTTTCCATATACTTTTTTATCAAAATACCGAATGAGGATCCAAATAACGACGGCACAGGCAACAACCAATAAAGTCCAGAAATGATTATTCCGAACACTAGACATCCAAGGAACCACAAATCTAGCAACGAAGGAATTCACACCATTCCAGAATAGCACCATCAACATCAAGATGGCAATCAAGAACCAGTACCTTTTCAGATAAGAAATGATTTTTTTCATAATAGTCACAACAATTTAAGTGTAAAAATACACAAATTCGTTTACTAGAAGGACATCAGACATAAAAAAAATGACCATGCCAATGATTTGGCACAGTCATTTTTTTATTTCATTCACCAACACAAGGACTACAGCACTGAATTGAAATTAAAAAATGCTGAAAGCAACTTATATTACTAAACCCATACAGGCTATATTTTTCAAAAAAACACCAATTTCAAAAACTTCTATGAATGTTCAAAAAGCATTTGCATACTTGCCGAATAATTATTTCTTCTTTGCGAAACAAACTTTCATTGGCTCATTCCACAGAATCTCTATCGGCCACTTGTGCAAATGAATTTGTTAAGTCCACAAAAGGCCTATGCCTTACTTCAATAATTTCTCTATAAATAACGCATTTTTCAAAGCACTTGTCCTTACCTAAACACAACCCTGCTTTATCCCACTGTCTTTTCCCTTTCTGTTAACATCTTATACATATAAATACTCTCTCGTAGCTTTCAAGTGCTGTAAAAAAGCATTCAAATCCGTTTTGTCATTGTCAGCCGTCCTGATGAAACTCAAATCGTTACAATCATACAGCACATTTATCTTCCCTGCATTCATACTTCTCAATTGTGTTATCAAACCCATTTGAGATGGAACATCATACGTTATAAAGGTTATCTTTTTCTTGTCCTTTTCGACTACGTCATCTCGACATTGTTGGGCGAAAAAGTTTTCAAAATAGTGATAGCCTTGCGGGCCTAAAGAATGGCCAAAAAAGACAACCTCGGAAGAATTCTGCAGAGCATATCTGACATTCGCTGACTTATATTTCGGGCTGCTAGTTTTGTAAAAACCGTGATAGGGATCATCCAAATCAAATTTATCCGAAACTCCAAGAATAACAGAATCATCCATACAGGATCCGTGTACATGAATGTAGTTGACCCTATGCAACGACAATGCCTTGGCGACGATGTTCAAGTTTGTATAGTTATACGAGAATATTTTATCAAAAGATCCATTATCAATAATAGCCCTAAGTACAGATGCCGCCACAGAATTTTTATCAATCGGCTGTTTTTCTTGCCTTTGAATATAGTCTTTCAATGATTCTGTGAGTTTTTTGTAATAAGTCAGGTCGTCTTTCTTGCTATCGAACAACACGCCCATATCTCTTGCATGCTGAAACCCAGAATCCTTCTTCTTTGCATATTCGCATATAATATCCTCAATGTTATACCAATTACTTTCTTTTGCATTTCTTAATTCTATTGCCAAATTTGAAAATCCATCATCCTTTGGCCACAATTCGCTTTGAGCGAAATCAGCATAACTAGTCTTCCAACCTAAGTCAAGGTCAAAGCCATTACCAATAATAAAAGTTTTATACATCTTTGGAATCACATTTATTGCAACAAGGACATGCTATGTCAATCACATTGCCCATTAGTATGGGTTTAATCATTCAAAGAGCATAAAGCAGCAGCGGTTGCGCTGCGCTACCAGTCGGCATGCCCTTCGACATGCTCAGGGGCCCTGCCGACGGTGAGGCTCAACAACAAAAAAAGGGAGTTATATACATGACGGCACAAAAAACGTTTTCATTCCCCAACTTGCAAATTACAATCCAAATCAGTAAGGATTTTCCGTGGGATTTTTAGTAAGGATTTTGAGCGAAGTCCCCATTGCCGCAAGGCAAACAAAAATGAGTTATAACAAATAGACGTCGGCTACCGTCTCCGTCATGGAATGATATTTTTG